>JAYKJI010000151.1:0-4249 GCA_035285405.1 Snowella sp.
ACCGCTTGATGTTGAATTCTACTGGTTTATGGAACTTCTATTTGAATGCTGCCTAATTGGTAAGAGATGATGAAATCCTTACTGTGCAAACTTTCTGTTTCTCTTTTATTTCCCAACAGGTCTAATCCCTCGCTCCTAATTTCATCGCCTGGACAGCTACCCTCGCATCTTCTTGACCCGTGAGTATAATGACGGGCAATTTGGGGTCAGGATAACTGGACTGAATGCTCTCTAACAGTTCTAAACCACTACCATCGGGTAGATTAACATCGATTAAAACGAGATCTGGAGAATGTTCGCGCCATAAATCTCTGCCCTCTTCCAGGCTTGCTGCCTCTAAAATTTGGTTCTTAAAATCCGTTTGTGCCTCAAGGTACCGACGATAGGCATAGCGATCGCTGTCCGAATCCTCAACAATTAATAGGGTCATGGAATGGGTTAACATCTGAGGTAGCAATCAGAGTAGGATCAGAAAAATAGAATCCAAGACCATAAACATTTAGTAAGAAATTATCATTACAAAAGGGTAACAATTTATACTATTATCTGCAAATGACAAAGGATTCTATGTATCTTAACAACCCAATCTAGGTAAAATACAACTGATTTTAGTCCAATTTTAATCTTTAAAACGATTTTTTATTAATTCCTTACCAATTCTTTACTTGTTCTTCTTATTTCGATATAGCTAATCTTTCTCTATGACCCATTCAGCGATTACCGTCGGTAGCAAAATTCGCCTCGTTAGTCGTCCACCCTACCTAAAAACGGCTGACCCCATGCCCATGCTTCGCCCTCCTGATCTACTGGACATTGGAGCAGAAGGGATCGTCATCGATCGCCGTCCGGCGGGTTATTGGGGGGTACGTTTTGAACGGGGGATATTTTTATTGGAAAGCCAATATTTTGAGCCAGTAGAACTGGAAATTGATGTACCTAAAGACATCCCCAAAACGGACTAAACCTTAGGGTTGGGTGGGAACGGTTGGTGCGTTCGGAGTTGCCTTAGTGCCTGATTTTGAGGCTGAGTTATTAAATGTGCCTAGGGCCATTTTTTTGATAGTGTCCTTATATTGAACCGGCGCAAGCAGAAGGGCTTGTTGGAATAGGGGTTCGGCCGCTTCTTTTTGGCCACTTTGATCTAACACTAGGGCCTTGGATAAAATGGGACGGAAATCTTCTGGATTAGTTTGGCTGGCGGTATCGTAAAGGGCGATCGCGTCATCAAATCGCTTTTGTTGGAGATAAATTTCGCCTAACAGTAGTTGCAAAGAGGTGAGTTGGGCCGCCGTCTGTTCGCTGGGATCGTTAGCCTTGAGTGTGCTTGCCTGGCCAATAGCATTCTGGATGGTGAGGATTGCCTCTTGAGGTTTGTTCTGAACCAAAAATAGATCACTCAGACCTTTGAGCGTCCGAATATCAAAGGGTTTATTTTGCAACAGATTGCGGTAAAGATTGGCGGCTCCTTCATAGTCTTGAAGTTGCTGCTTGCTTTGGGCTAACAACAATGTGTATTCCACCTGGTCGGGTTGGAGTTGGGCTAATCTTTCTAGGGGCGCGATCGCGGCGGTTAAATCCCCCTGTTGCAAGCGAGTATCCAGTAATCCTTGCCAAGCATTGACATTATCCGGTTCTCGCTCTAACACCAATTGATAACCCAAGGCTTGGCTTTCTAAACGGCGACTCAATTCCTCCGATGAACTTCCCCCTAAAGACTGAGCTTGATTTTGCTGCCAGATGCTCGTTGCTAGGGGCAAGATCGAAAAAAGAATTAAAGCTGCAATCATGAGAATTAAGACCCCATAGACCCAGCGACTCCGCTTAGACTCAGAAACTTTCATAATCTTGGTACTAAAAAACACTGACATCACCGTCAGAAGATGATGTTTCTCGCTCTTTTTAGCATACATCCATCGGTGTCTAGCCAAGGCTATACTTCAGAGGAGATACTTTTTCGGGATTAAGGTATTGTTCGCCTTCCCAGTTCATAAGCCCATGATTTCTACTGAGCGCAATCATCCCATTCCGCCCCCTAATCATCCTCGACAATATCGGGCGATCGGTTTAGTCTATGGCCGATACTATCCCTCGGAAACCCATCTCACTCGTGGCGTTTTGACAACGGAGGAAGGCGTATTGGTGGAGGCTGTTCTGCTCGGTAAAATGATGAGTGTGATCAAAAATCATCTTGATCTCAGTAAACCCCATCTTTGGGTAGTCTATCCTCGGATGCGAGATGAGGACGATCATCTTCATTTTCAGTTAGCTGGAGTCTGGGAACCGGCAACGCTTCACCCTCAAGCCCGTCCAGCCCTAGCAAGTGATCAGCCTCCTCCTGAATCCCAACAGGGACAGTTTTCTATTCGAGGTGAAGTGATCTTTGCGGATCGGGAAAGGGAATTAATTATTCTCAAAATTCGTCAGTCTCCTCGTCCTAGCTCCTCAACGGATCCAACTACTCCTTTTCAACGGCCCAAATGTTTCAAAATTAAACTTAAAGGGATTCTTTCTGAACGTCCTCTAGGGCATTTTTGGGATTTAAAGGTCAAGTTACAGCGTGATACTTTGATTATTCAAGCCGCTAAGGATCTCGGTTTTGTCCTTACCAAACGGCTTCCCCTCCAGACCAGCAAGCCTTATCGTAAATCCCAGGGCGATAATCCTCGTTCTTTTCCCCGCAGCGATCGCCTAACCTCCTTGCGTCCAGAAGATAAACGTCCAGCTTTACCCTCCCGTAAACCTCTGCCAAAACCAATGAAACGAGATCAAAATCCCTAAGCATTTTAGAAAAAAGGGCCGAAATCTAGGGGAATTTTCGGTGGGCCTCAGCTTATACTAAGGGGGACAGTTATCAGTCCCTAGCAAACATTTATCCTAATCGCCCATTGGCATGGTTTTTTGGAAACGTCTTTTCAGCCCTGACACCGTAGCTCCTTCCTCAAGCCTGAAATTTGAAGGAGAATTCCTCGAATTGAGTGAAGATGGCAATGGAGTTAGTCGCGCTCGTGTGGTTTTCAGTACAGAGCGAGAAATTGATCTCTATGAATTAGAGGAATTGTGTGATGCGGTGGGTTGGGCTCGTCGTCCCATTCGCAAAGTTAAAAAAGCATTGGAATATAGCTTTTTAGTCGTAACCATGTGGGAACTGAAGGCTAACCGTCGGCGTTTAGTGGGCTTTGCCAGGGCAACCTCAGACCATGCCTTTAATGCAACGGTTTGGGATGTGGTGGTGCATCCTAGTTTCCAAAGTCGCGGCCTAGGGAAAGCCTTGATGCAATTCATGATCCGCAAGCTTCGCAATGAAGATATTAGCAATATCACCCTTTTTGCCGATCCCCAGGTGGTGGACTTCTATCGGCGATTAGGGTTTGTTCTTGACCCAGAAGGGATTAAAGGGATGTTTTGGTATCCTGATTAGGCTTCTGTTGTTGATTTTAGACCAAAATTGAATCGCCTAAAAACTATTTGTATTGATTAGTATATTATCAGCTTTTTCTTTCCTTTCACTATAGCGATCTGTGAGATAATCAACCTGCTCTCGTAACAAAATAGTGAATTTATAAAGTTCCTCCATCACATCAATGACGCGATCGCGGTAGGCAGAATCCTTCATGGTTCCATCCTCATTAAATTCCTGATAGGCTTTGGCAACAGAAGATTGATTAGGAATAGTAAACATTCGCATCCAACGCCCCAAAATACGGAGAGTATTGACCGCATTAAAGGACTGAGAACCGCCACAGACCTGCATTACCGCTAGGGTTCGGCCTTGAGTCGGTCGCACTGCCCCGATCGCTAAAGGAATCCAGTCAATTTGATTTTTCATGATGCCACTAATATTGCCATGAAGTTCGGGAGATGACCAAACCTGTCCTTCTGACCATTCACTTAATTTTCGTAGTTCTTGCACCTTGGGATGACTATCAGGAACACTGCCATAGATCGGTAATTCACGGGGATCAAAAAAACGGATTTCAGCCCCAAATCCTTCCATAATGCGAGCCGCTTCTTCTGCTAGTAAGCGACTATAGGAACGCTCTCTTAGGGAACCATATAAAAAGAGAATGCGAGGTTGATGAGTGAAAGTTGGCATAGAGCTAAATATCAAATATCAATAAATTCAGTAAGTAGGTCAACCAAATAAAGCGTAAAATGGAAAGAGACTAAAAAAGTAGAGAAAGTAAATGCCTGCTCCCCTCAAAATTAGTTTAACCAAGGAAGAAGAAATAACGCTCCGAGAACTAAGCTA
>JAYKJI010000152.1:0-5305 GCA_035285405.1 Snowella sp.
AATGGGGGTTTACCGTTCGTTCTTGTCGTATTGCCCCAGTGTTGATTTCAGGCAACGGAAAACGGCTAAAGGCAAAATGCTCGGCCATCCTTAGTTTTTCTGGTTTAGACAAAACAGGTAATTGAGCCAGCCAAAACAACCCGATAATAATACCTACCGCTAGAATGCGCTTGGACTGTTTAAGGGCAAAAGAAATTAACTGATTCATGTTAGTTTTCCCAAAATTTATAATAGCTGAAATTAACTGTGCCTCTAATGAGTCAGTGACTCGATTCTACCGCCCCTGGGTTTAAGACGGATAGCTTGCAAAGGCTTGCTGAAGGCGCTGTCGCCAAATCCTATAGGCTTCGAGTTTTGAATTTAGAGGCAAATCCTGCAATGTTGTATCCGTTAGGGCGGCAATCCTCTCCACTGGTTGTCCCCAAACCAGTTGGCAAACTAACACCGTATGTTCTGGAACATAATTGGCTCGCTGGCGGGCTTTAGCCGCAAAAGCAACCCCTTGGGCAAAAGCAGGTAAATATTCTTGAGACTGTTTTTTCAGAGATTCAATTTCAGACTCTGCCAGCCCTCCTGCATAGGTGACTGCTAACCCGACGCCACTCCAAAGATCTGCTTGTCGGGACTGGGGAAACTGTTGAATGGTCGTCGCAATACGCTCCCCATCCATCCCCAAAACAAAACACAAGCTTCGACCTAACCCTTGATTAAAAAGGGGTAAGCAAGCTGGGGGTAAATAGATAGGCTCAAATTTTTCCTGAACATACTTCTTCCAAACGAAATAGCCTTGATGAAAGCCATAACCATCAATCGCCAAACACGTCAGTAAAGAGTTGTTGCTTGCAGTCTCAGTTGACGGGGAGAGAGATTCAACTAGTCGCTTACTAAAGTTTACTATTCCTCCCGGTAAACGAGCTAATGACCAACCTAAACCAACATAGGTTAAGTAAGGATAAAGATTTCTTGCGTCCGTTAGAAAAATAGAAAATTGGGATGATCTCCAAGGAAAAAGTTGATCCATTAACCCCAATCCCATCGCCGCGCCTTCATAGGCAAAACCTTGATACTCAGAGGAAACCGACTCTAGAGACTGATGTAATTGGTCTGTTGATTGAGCGTCAATCGCCGCATGATAACCCGCTAAAAAGGAAAGCCCGATAGCTTCAATTCGCTCCTGTTTATAGGGGTCGTCAACTTGAAATCCCCGCTTAGCGATTGAAACTTCTGTTGGCGCAATACTAAATAACTTTCTTTTCGCTATTGTAAACAGGTGATCTGTCGCATTATTCGCACGCCCCGTCGATGAAACAGATAATGCTTTTTGAATAGGCGAAAACCAATGGGTGAAAATCATAAACAGTATGAAAAAAGAGGTTACAGGTGTAAGGGCACACTCAGAAAACAGTTCAGATAATTGGCTGATCAGAATTCATAACAAAATATAGCAGTATTTAGATGAGTGAGATACGGGCTTCGGCTACGCTCAGCCCTCGAATGAAGGGGATGAGCGATTAGATTGTCCCTCAGTCGAGAGAATACCGCCATAGCATAATTTATAGTAATATAGCAGGACTAAGTGAATCATGAACAGGCTACGGTTGGCACCCCCCTTTCCAAGGGGGGTTGGGGGGGATAATCCTTTGATTGCGTTCACCACCCATTTAGGCCTGCTATAAAGAGAAATTTCCCTTATCAACGTTCTGGTTTTTTACCAAATCGGATACTCCTACAGTATAGATAGCCGACCCTATAATATCCACTCCACTGTCCGAGACGAGGAGAGGAGCATTCAACACGACGGAACGGAATGATTATAGTTGAGCAAGCGTAAGCTTGTCAAGATTGGCTGATCAATATTTAGCCGTATCGTCGTTTTTATCTCTGCGAAAGATAAGTAAGAGGACTAAAAGCCTTATCTAGTAAGCTTTTGACCATTCTCGATACTCTAAACCCAGCCAGATTAATGGACAATTCCTGATTTCCCATAAAGTTTACTTATAAAATAAGATGTGATACGCTAGGGTATGATTCCCAGCAGTCTAGACAGACAAGACATTTAATCTTTAAAGCCGTTGTGTTAAAATCCTCCCTGTCCTCCTCTGAACTAGGGAAATCATTCACACCTCACAAAGCTAGGACTTATACACTTTTTACTGCCTGCTATACTAACATTTCTTTTTCATGACAGAGTCTCCTTCCCCTCAAAAATGCCCATGGTGGCAAATTAAAATTAGTATTAATGCAAGCACAAAAATTCTTGTGGGCGTGTTTATGCTTGCAACAGGTATATGGATAGTTATCCAATGGCCATTGTCCAATCCATTCGGTTTTTTTTTCAGGAAGCCTTTACCACCACAACCACTCCCTAGTCCTGCTTCTCAAGCTATTTCTGCGATCGGTCGTCTAGAACCAGAAGGCGAAGTCATTCGCGTATCAGCGCCGGGATTAGTGGAGGGGGCCAAAGTTGAAAAACTGTTAGTGGCGCTGGGCGATCAGGTCGTAAAAGGTCAAGTAATTGCCATTCTTGACAATCATGAGCGGATGTTAAGAGCATTAGAGTTAGCGATTCAACAACTAAACGTTGCAAAAACGCGCTTGGACCAGGTCAAAGCAGGAGCGAAAAGAGCAGATATCCAAGCTCGAGCATCACGAGTTCAAGAATTACAACAGGAGTTAGAGGGTCAAAGAGCAACTCAAATCGCTACGATTCAGCGACTTGATTATGAGTTAAAACATGCTGAAAAAGAATGCCAACGCTATGATTACTTATTCGAAAACGGCGCTATTTCCGCTTCGCAACGAGATAATATTTGTCTATCTGTTGATACCATTCAACAGCAAAGGCAAGAAGCTCAAGCTCAGTTAAAATTAACGCAAAAGACCCTAAATGAACGCATTAATGAAGCAAGGTTAACTAAGACAGCGATCGCTGAAGTCCGTACAACGGATGTGGCCGTTGTTGTGGCGGAGATGAATGTGATTCGCTCAATGATTAAGCAAGCAGAAGCTGATTTAGCCCTTACGTTGGTTCGTAGTCCAAGAGACGGACAAATTCTAAAAATCAATACTAAAGCTGGGGAGAGAGTAAGTAGCGAAGGCATTGTTGAACTAGGAAATACTAGAGTGATGAAGGTGGTTGCCGAGGTTTATGAAACGGATATTTCACAAGTAAAAATTGGACAAAGCGCTAATATTAGCACTCAGGGACTAATCAAGGATTTAGAGGGACAGGTCGATGAAGTTGGTCTAATTATTGGCAAAAAAGATTTATTAGGAACTGATCCAGCCGCCGCTAGCGATGCCCGAGTTGTTGAAGTAAAAATTAAGTTGACCCCTGAGAGTAGCCAAGTAGCGCGTAAACTCACAAATTTGCAAGTAGATGTTGTCATTAACCCTGAATCACTTAGATATTAAACTGCCATGATAAAAACAAAAATTCCGGTCGCCTGGTTACAATTAAAATTTGAAAAAGGGCGTTTACTTGCAGGTTTAGCTGGTATTAGCTTTGCCGTCATTTTAATGTTTATGCAACTGGGGTTTCAAGCGGCTTTATTCGATAGCTCAGTTCATATTCACAAAAGTTTAAAAGCAGATTTAATTTTGATTAGTCCTCGCTCTACATCTCTAATTGCGATGAAAAGTTTTTCGAAAAAAAGACTATATCAAGCCTTAAAATTTCCTGAAGTTAGTTATGTTTCTCCTTTATATCTAGGTTTTGCTCAGTGGCAAAATCCGAGTAAACCACGCTATTGGCGAAATATTCATATTATTGGCTTTGACATCCGTTACCCTATATTCGAGTTGCCAGAATTTATGGGTAACTATTCCCAATTAAGTTATCCAAATGTGGTATTTTTTGATTCTGCTTCCCGCCCAGAATATGGTCCGATCATAGATTGGTTTAAGGCAGGTAAACTAGTCGAAACCGAAATTGATAATTTAACAACAGGGAGCCGAAAAGTTTCCATTGTTAACACATTTAGACTGGGCACCTCTTTTGGGATTGACGGTAATTTAGTCACGAGCCATTTAAATTTTTTAAGAATTTTTTCTGAACGTCAATCTGGTCTAATTGAAGTAGGCTTGATCAAACTTAAAGATGGTATCAATATCAAGAATTTTAAACAGAATCTCCGTTTTGCTCTCCCTAACGACGTCGATATTTTGACCAAGCAAGAATGGATTGATTTTGAAAAAAACTATTGGATGTCAAGTACTGCAATTGGATTTATTTTTGCTCTGGGGGTGGGAATGGGATTGATTGTTGGCATCGTTGTTGTTTACCAAATTTTATATACAGATATTACCCAACATTTACCAGAATACGCTACATTAATGGCAATCGGCTATCAAAATGCATATTTTGTTTTTGTGATTTTACAGGAGTCTTTAATTTTGGCAACGATGGGTTACATTCCTGGCTTTTTAATCACTTCGATTTTGTACAATATTGCTAGAAATATAACTTTACTTCCTATTTTTATGACCGCCCAGCGCTCTCTATTTGTCTTCTTTTTAACTCTTGTAATGTGTTGTTTATCTGGAATGGTGGCGACACGACAATTAAGGGATGCTGATCCAGCCGATATTTTTTGAGCATCGTCATATCTCCCAACATTAGGGAACCTTACGCTTTCAACAACCAGAGCCGAAAGACCGTCCCCGGCCACTGGGGATTCTGGCTCTCGGGATTGGGGCTGAGGAGTTCGATCTCTCCCCCCATGCGGTTCATTAAATCCTGCACAATAGCCAAACCCAGACCGGTGCCGGGAATCCCCCCCTGGGACTGTTGTCCCCGATAGCGCCGCTCAAAAATATGGGGCTGATCCTCTGGGGGAATGCCGTAACCGGTGTCGGCGATGGCTAAGCCCTGCCACTGTTGGGGGTTTTGGGGATGGGCGCAGGGGTAAAGCCTTACACTTCCCTGGGGAGGGGTATATTTCAGGGCATTATCCAAAAGGTTGCTCAACACTTCCCGCACACTGGGGGCGTGGGCGAGGATTGGTGGCAAATTTTCGTCTAGTCGCCAGTAGAGCGTAATACCTTTGTCCTGGGCGATGGCCGTCTCCGCCAATAAAATGGGCTGAAGGATCTCTCCCCAATTCACCGGGGCGAGGGGCAGGGCCTCCTGGGGTCGAAGTAAGGGCGGAGCGGCGCCGCTCAGTTCCTTGAGAGGTAAATCCGCGTCCCATTCTTCGGAAAAGCTCTCTAGTAACTCCTGAAGATGTTGCCCCTCCCGCACAATCCCCTCCACAATGCTCTGGGTTTTCTCGTCCCCGGACCAGCGCCGGAGCAGAAGTTTGCC
>JAYKJI010000153.1:0-42091 GCA_035285405.1 Snowella sp.
TGATGGAAACAGCCTCTGGATTGCACAACTGGCGAATTGATGAGCGACAGTTGGCTGCCTAAAGTTAAGAATGAGATGAGGGGAAATATGATTGAGCTTTAGCTTTCCTTATTTCCAATTAAGTCTATTAAATGGCCGCAATTTCGACCAGACTGGGTAATGTGGCGAGGCGAGAAACCTTGGGATTCCAGGGTTGGTCGTGCATGATGGAACGGGCCAAGATATAACGATAAAGATCGCTCAGTTGCATGGCGGAATTTTGCCAACTAAAACGGGGATTGAGATCATGGCTGGCTTGTTTTTTTAACTTTTTCAACCAGAGTTCATCCCCAATCACCCGCTCAATGCCTAGGGCTAGGGCTTCCACATCCCTGGGTGGCACTAACAAACCAGTTTCTTCAGGATGTACAGTAAAACGCAACCCCCCCACTTTAGAGGCAATTACTGGCGTTCCACAGGCGATCGCTTCAATGGCAACTAAGCCGAACGGTTCATAGTAACTAGGAATGACGCAAACATCTGCCGCACTGTAATACCAGGGCAACCAATCATGGTCAACCCGTCCCGCAAATAAGGTTTCTTGACTGATATCCAGATCGGTGACTAATTGTTCAATGCGTTTCCTTTCCTGACCGTCTAAACGTTCGACAGTACTGCCCCCCACTAAGACTAACTTTAGGTTTTGATGTCCCTGAGCTTTCAAATTGGCACAGGCCCGTACTAAGGTTTCAATCCCTTTACGAGCAGCAAAACGTCCCACATAAAGAATGATTTTTTCCTGACTATCCCAACCTAATTTTTCCCTGGCGGCTAGTTTCGGCAAACTATGAAATTGGGCCGTTGTTCCACAGGGAATCACTTCAATTTGACCGGACTCAGAGACTAGACTACGAAGAGCTTCTTTTTCCTGGGGGCTAGTAGCCACAATACAACTGGCTTTCTCTAAAACTTCTTGTTCTACGGCTAAACGAGTCGGGGCGATCGCGGGACGATACTGCATGGTTTCATATTTAACGGCCCCTAGAGAATGATAAGTATGAATAAGTTGAACATTGTTATCTTGTTGCAATTGCAGTCCAACCCAAGCAGACAGCCAGTAGTTGGTATGCACTAATGGATAGCGAATAGCATTCTTGGTTTGAAAGGCATGAAAAGCATCCAAAAAAGCAGGCATATATTCAAAAAGATCATTGCGGGGAATGAAAGTTTCTGGCCCCGCTTTGAGCCGAATAGTACGACAGTAAGGCGAATGTTGAACAATGGCCGCTTCATTGGGGTGGCTTTTACGAGTAAAGATATCAACTTGCCAGCCTAGTTCCGCCAAACTTTCTCCGATTTGACGAACATAAATATTTTGTCCTCCGGCTTCTTCCATGCCAATCTCGGCGGTGGGATCAGCATAGTCAGAAATAAAGGCGATCGCTTGACGGCTGAAATCTACCATAAAATTTTCTCACACCCCAAACTATAGAATTGTTACTTGGTTTTAGATAAGTTATTTTAATACTAGGTTCCCTATTTGGCCGCAGCATCTATCGCTACAAGAGCACCAGAAAGGGGGAAATTAGCAGTAAATTCTCACAAATCTTAACAGACCAAGGGAAAGACCGCCAACTAGAGAAAACCCTGAGCAAGATTGGGCAGTTGGGGCAGAGGAGAGCTTAAAAGTAGGAGAAAATCTAGTCAGTTAACCAAACTTCTTTGGCCAATAGGTCAATCAGGTGATCGCGGAGGAGATAGTCGTGGCGTTCCAATTCACATTCCACAGCAGGCCATTCTCGTGCGGGAATGTATTGGCACAGCGTATAGATCGGTTGTTGACGATGAAGTAAGCCTTTGCAAACCAGTTGCCGAGCTTCTTCTCGAATATCACTAATGGAATATTTTAATTGGAATGGCTTTTCGGCGGCGGTGATGAACATAAATTTAATTTCCCAATCCTAGGGATAGTGAACTAAATGGAGCAGTTGAGAGTCACAATCGAGAATAGGATTTTGTTACAAGTTTAGTATCCTTTTTTACATTATCCTTGATCTAGTGTCTTTTTTAAACTAAACCTAAAGTTTTCTTCAGCTTTTCAACGGAGTTTATCTGTTCGCACTGATCTGGGGACTGAGGTTTTTGACGAGGATACCCATCGATACGAGGGTCAACATTATAAGTTATTTTAAGATCAGTGGTTTTAAATTTTAGTACTCTGTCTAGCGATCGCCCATGAACATTCTTTCCAACCTTTTCTCGCCGTCCAAAACCCAGGATCTGCCAGCCAAAACAACCTCCTCACCTTTAAACGCGAAGTCAGCAAAAGCCGCTAAACCCAAGAAAAAGCAACGAGGGGTAGAACTTAAAACGCCTCAGGAACTAGTCATCATGCGACAGTCCGCCGCGATCGTGGCGACGGTGTTGAAGGAAATTGCAGAACAGGCTAAACCAGGTATGACCACAGGAGAATTGGATGCCTATGCTGAAAAGCGCATTAGAGAGTTGGGCGCAACCCCCAGTTTCAAAGGCTATCACGGCTTTCCGGCCTCAATTTGTGCCTGTATTAACTCGGAGGTGGTGCATGGTATTCCCAGTCGCAAAAAGGTGATTCGGGCTGGCGATCTCTTAAAAGTGGATACGGGAGCCTATTTTCAGGGTTTTCACGGAGATTCTTGCATTACCATTCCCATTGGCAAAGTTTCTCAGAAAGCGGATTGCTTGGTACGGGTAGCAGAGGAGGCGATGTATCAGGGGATTGAACAGGTTAAGGCGGGACATTTTCTGCTAGATATTGCGGGTGCGATCGAAGACTGTGTGAAAAAGTATGGTTACAGTGTGGTGGAAGAGTTTACTGGCCATGGTGTGGGGCGTAACTTACACGAAGATCCCTGTGTCTTTAATTTCCGAACTCGTCAATTACCGAATGTGCAACTTAAAGCTGGTATGACCCTGGCCATTGAACCGATTGTCAATGCTGGTTCTAAATTTACCCGTACTCTTCGCGATCGCTGGACAGTTGTCACCGTCGATAATGCCCTTTCTGCTCAATTTGAACATACGGTTTTAGTGACCGCAACGGGCTATGAGATTCTAACGGATCGCAGTAAAATCTAGCAAATCGCGATAATTGCCCATGTCTCGTTATCGGCCTTCCCAAAAACCGTCTAAACCTTTTCGGCGATCGCTCCATTCAGAGCCGGAATCGCAATGGGAATGGTCTTCTCTATTTTCTGCAAAATTTTGGAAGAAACAAGTAGGAATTTTTTGGGCAATTATCAGCATTGTTTTCATCATTCTTTGTATCCCTAATTTCATCAACAGTTTTACCGAATCTGACTTTCTTGAGAACAGTAATAGTTTCATCGCTCAATTACCGAAAGCAATTCCTATTTGGTATTCTAGTTTTGAAAAAGGGTTTCCAGGGGAATGGTTTACCTGGGACAGTCCTGCCTACAATACAGGAATGTTTTCGCGTAATGGTCAACCGACAGGGTATCGTCAATCCTACTGGACAATCTTAAATCAAAAGCAAGCGCAAACAGAAAATATCCGACCCATTCAAGGAAACCATCTCTACAAAGGTTTAATTACGGGGCCCGAAACCGATGGGCAAAACCACCGTGCCTATCCCGTGCTGCATTTAGAGGAAGCTAATCCTGAATATGTGAGCCAAAGACCCATACCGATTGTTAATCGTTTTTATACTTGGGTTGATTGGGATAGAACCAAGGTAAAAAATACAGATTGGATGCATATATTTACGCACGGAAATAATCCCAATTGGCAGATTTTTGGGATGACAATGGTGGGGCCTCAGGCTCGATTAGAATTGGCCCATACTGGCGAGCTAAATCAGTTTAAAAATGGGAATGGTTGGGAAACCATTAATGGTGTTATGTATCCCATTTATATGCCCTTGTGTCAGTGGGTGCGATTTACTGTTTACGTTGATTATCAGCAACCTCTCATGGTGGTTTGGATGGATGGTCAACCCATTTTTCGGGCTAATGGTGGCAATTTACGACAATTGCAGAATAGTACTTTACATTTACTGCGGGCCCATTGGGGACTATATGCTAATCCAGAGGTCAGTAATGGCAAACAATATAATGATTCTATTCAAATTTGGGGGTTAACAAAGTCCCTAAGTAATTTTGCGAAAGAGCCATTGTCTCCTTACGATGGACGAGGATTCTAATCATCAGTTGGAGAGGAGGTAGATAAAGGCTGAACCAGGAGTAACGCTTGGGTCTGAAAATTCATTTGCTTATACAAGTTTAAGGCAGCTTGGTTATGGGAAAAAACCTGAAGTCCAATCTGTTGATCTCCTCGTTGTTGGGCCCATTGTTGAGCAGTTTTTAATAAGGCTTTAGCAATCCCTTGACGACGATAGGGAGGCAAAACATAAAGCATAAAAATGTGGGCATAGCGTTTACCTGTCACCTGATTGATCGCATTTCCCATCCAGAGAGCAGCGATCGCCGAATCCGCATCCCAAGGTTCCAAAGGAGAAGATTGAATAGTCACCAGCCAGAGACGAGAACGAGACGAAAAATATTGATCCACCGTTTGAATTAAATGACTGAAGTCCTGTTGCTGAGGAAACAATTCCTGATAGGTTCGCTGAAGAAATTTTAATAAGAGTGGTTTATCCCGTCTTTCTCCTTGAATGAGTTGGAAGCCTGGTCGGAATTCCTGAGCAGTTCGGTAATCAATCATAAAAATTAATATTACTATTAAAAACTAGTGGGAGACGGTCATTAAATTGGCTTCTAAGGATTGACGAACTTCAGGATCAACAGCACAGTCACTGTGTAAACATTCCACTAAAAAGAGATTACCTTGATAGTACTGATACCAAAGATGGATTTTATCAGAGGAAACCCGCCAATATTGTCCAATCCCACGATACTGGATCAGCATTTGCCAGAATCTTGTTAACCAATCCGGTCCTTTTCCTGTCCACCAATCTGCAATGCTTAAGGGAGTTTCTGTGCAAGCAGTGAGTGATGGTTCAAGACTGGGTAAATCTGCCTTGAGCGTTTTAAACGCCTGAGCAAAGTCGGGAGCAAGTGAGAATTTTTGCTCTAAGTCCAGTCCAAAACAAAAATGCAAATACTTTTTAGCATCGGGATTTTCCTGAAGCTTGGTCGCATCTCCATAAATTCTAGCAAGGGCCGAATCTAGGGCGAGTTCTTTAGAAAGGGTTTGTTGACTACCAAATTTGACATCTAAGGCGATCGCCAAGTTTAAATCTCGGTAAAGAAAGAGGGTAAAATAATAGGCTCTGATGGCCGCTGGTTGATAGGCAAGTTTTAAGCCCCTGACCTTAGTTTCTATCTGTTCTAAACAATCAATTAAGTCTGGATCTTGCTGAACCGATTCATCCAAAATCATCTTCATGCGTTGTAACAGAAAATTCGCTTTCGGTAACATGCTCACCGTTAAAGCAATGACTTCTCGCCAATTTTTATCATAGATTCTAGCCCCTAACCTTTCCAGTTCAAGGGTGAGTTGCTGGGCTGGAGTCGCAACAATTTTGCGGGCCGTGAGGTATTCCTGAAATGTTAGATGAGAAAAGGAATAGATATCTCTAGCCCTTTCTACCAAAAGACCATGCTGTAATTCGATCGCCTTTAAAACGGCCTCGCTATTGAGCCAGAGGGTTTCCAAATCTGTTGTTGTGGGGGATAGATGCTGAGATAAATTTCTTAAGTAATCCTCAATCAAACTTAGTACATCGGGCGTTTCAAAAAAATAGTTTCCCTGTTCAAAGGTGGTAGCCGCGATCTGACACAATAACTTGATTTTATCCGTCAAGGAAAGATGACGATAGATCTGATCCCGTTGAATGCCCCGTGCCTGATCCCAACGTTGTAAAAGGATATCTAGACCGGCTTGATAAAGTTTTGAGCGTTTCGTTGGAAAACTTTCCCGTTCTCGGAAGACAGAACAAATGAGATTGAGCAAAATGGGCGTGATGCCAAGCTCTCGAATGGGGCGATTTTCAGGACGATTAAGTTGCTCTAAAAATTGCTCGGCTTTTTTAACTCCCTGATTAGGATCAGAGTTCACTGCCATAAACCATTTTTGAGCAAAAATCTCAATCTGCGGATAACTAAAATCGGCAATTTCCACATAGTTAAAACCCCGAAAGTGATAGTTTTGAGCCGCACTACGACAAGTAATAATAATTTGGTTTTTATAATAGTCTTGAGCAAACTTATCGATTTGTTTTAATAATTTCTCACTTTCTTGCAGCGAAATTTCATCTAGTCCATCTAAAAGTAAAAGAAAACGACCTTCTTGTAAAAGTAAAAGTATTTTATCTTGAGGAATACCATAGGGGAGAAAAAGTTGGCTAAAATAATGGCTAAAATTAGACTCTTCTTCCTCTGAATTCTCCGTGATTAAACTCCGCAGTTGAATGAAAAAAGGAACTAAATCCTCGCGGTAATTACCTTGATTACATTGTAAAGCTAAATGTTGTAGAAAAGTGGTTTTGCCGGCACCTGGTTTGCCCAGAAGCATTAACTTGGAATATTCAGCAATTACGTCAATTCCGGCAATCACCTGGGGATTATCAGGCGAAAGATTAAGACGTTCTGTGGTTGCTTGAGCCTCCTTAAAATCAGAAACTTCTAGCCACCGCTGACGGGCAGGTTGGGGCAAAATATAGAGCGCGGTATAAATATCACTCAATTCCGGCTGGGTGACATCAAAAGAAGATTGCAGTGTATTACAGGTAGTCTGAATCAGGTCATGAAGTTGACCTCGTAGAAATTTCACCCAGTCTTCCAGTCTGGCCTGAGCATCTAGCGCGATCGCCGTCTGAACAATTTCAGGTTCGGCCTCCATTTTCGGTAGATCAACGATTTCTTCCCAATCAATATCTAGTCGGAAACAAATTTCCTTAAAGATATAGCGTTCAATGGGTCGCCCCGTAAAAAACTTCCAGACCGATTGCCGACTGGAGAGACCGGCCTCAGTCGCTAGATATTCCTGAGTCCATCCTTTACTATCGAAGGCTTTTTTGGCTTTAGCAATGCCACTGGTAGAAGCTCGAAAGGAACGTCTAGACATAAATATTGCCCTAATTAATGGATCACAAAATTACGTTTGAGCATATTGTGATGATATAACTTCCCCTCGGTATTTTAGAACCTGTTGAGAAAGCGAACCCCTTTGTTATGCTAATGTTAGTGATTTGGAAGCGTGATCGGATTTTAGCCGATTTTAGGCGATCGCTACATCAACCTAGCAAATAGCGACAATGTACCATTACAATCACCATAGCACTTATGAACTTAGTTATTGTTCAAGCGAATATAACGCTTTTTGCACTGCATTGTGTATTAGAAGAAAAGGTCAACAATAGAACCTGATTTCTGCCAGGAGTCAATAGAGAGGCAAGAGCTTGTAATTGTTATAGACAAGAATAATTTTATGTTTCTATTCTTTCATTTATAGGATCAACTATCACCCCTAAGTACTCTCTCAGTATGGCCAATCGTTTTCTGCTATCTCAAAAAACTAGCCCCCAAAAAATGACAAACTTTCTGAGACTTGTCAGTGTATTTATCTTCGGTGGCCAAGTTTTAATTGCTGGCATTCTGAGTTGGTCACATTATCATAACCGAGTCAATGGATTAGATGATCGCCTTGAATTAATAACTCGTTTCTTAGGGCAAACTGCTATTCCTCCCGATCTCAAAATTGGTGATGCCAACTTAGATTACCTGGTTGCGCCCACCTCCAATAGTCCTTCTCCTTTATACGCAGTGGTTAGTGATGACCAAGAAATCATGATCGCTAGTTTTCTTCAGCTAAATGATCCAACCCTACTAACTCTACGTACCAACGCCCAGAAAAAACATCAGCAAATTGCCAACATTATCCAGAATTTAGAGGAGCAAGGCAATATTATTAAACTGAGGAAACCAATTCTGACCGCTGGCAAGTTTCTCGGTGTTCTGACTATTGGTTATTCTCGCCCTCAAATGGCCCTAGAGTCTTTTGCCTATGGATTGAAAATTCTCTGTTTATGTTTGATCGGTAATCTTTTTTTAGTTTTGTTCTATCGCTATTATTTTAAACAAGTTGTTCAAGCAGAAGCAGAACCACCAATAGAAAAATCAGAAATCCTGCCTTCACCCACTTTGCCAAATACCCGTTCTGCGCTTGTCTCCACTGATGTAGATGAATTTTCCTCGCCGACACAACTATTAGATGCCTTGCAGCCCTCCCTTGGAAAACTGATTGATCGACTACAAACATTATCGGGACTTTACCATTCTCCCGTTGCCCTGGCGAATGCCCAACAAGAAGCTTTATTTTATTTAATACAAGTTCTTGAATCGTTACTTACTGCTCAACAAAATACCGCCTTTTTCACACCGACAGTGCCTGATCCAGTCCTGCTTTCTCGCTATCTGGAGGAGATACAACGGGAGAAAAACGAATTTCTGGCGATGATTGGTCATGAGATGCGCACTCCTCTCAATGCCGTAACTGGCATGACGAGATTGTTGTTAGACACGCCTCTTAGTTCCCAACAGCAAGAATTTGTCCACTTGATCCGGAACAGTGGCGACACGCTTCTGATGATGATTAATAACATTCTGGATTTTTCTAAAATTGAGTCAGGAAAATTAGAGTTAGAACAACATTCTTTTGACCTGAGACAATGTATCGAAGATGTTTTAAGACTATTTGTGTCTCAATCTGCGGACAAGCCAGTGGAATTAGGCTATCTTATTGAATCCCAAACCCCTATTTCGATTGTGGGAGATATTACCCGTCTGCGTCAGATTTTAACGAATTTAGTAGGTAATGCTCTTAAGTTTACCCAGAAAGGAGAAGTGGTTGTTTACGTCAGTTCAACCTTGCTCTCTTCCCCCGACAGTGCTGAGCCAGAAAACTTAGATCAAGATCAGCAAGAATTATGTCAATATGAAATTCGCTTTGCGGTCAAAGATACAGGCATTGGCATTCCCCGCGATCGCCTAGAACGTTTATTCAAATCCTTCAGTCAGATTGATTCTTCCACCACCCGCAAATATGGAGGAACCGGCTTAGGATTAGTGATCAGTAAACGTCTTTGCGAATTAATGGGGGGAAAGATTTGGGTACATAGCGAAGAAAATTATGGCTCAACTTTTTACTTTACCATTATTGTTGAAGCCATAAAATCCCAGGCCAATTTAAATATTACCCAAGCCACACAGGAATTAATGGGTAAGCGTTTACTGATTATTAACGATAATCTCACGAATCAAAAAATTCTTACCCAGCAAACACAATCATGGGGAATCTTTACCTGTGCTGTTGACTCATGGGAAAAGGCCCTAGAATGGTTTCGACAGGGGGTTCATTTTGATATTGCTATTTTAGATATTGGATCTTCTCAACATAATTTCCTAGATCTCATTCGCCAAATTCGGCAACAATCTGGCTATCATAATTTACCTATTTTAATTATTAATTCAATTACCAACTTTAACGATTTTGAGGAAATTGAAAACTTACATTATATAAGAGTCTTAAATAAGCCCATTCAGCAGTCTGAGCTATATAAAAATTTACTACATATTGTTTCGGAAAAACCCATTAAAATGACTCCAGCTAAACCGATGCCGGGAGAATTTCCTGCTCCGGTACAAACCCTTAAAATTCTGGTCGCCGAGGATGTGACGGTGAATCAGGCCGTGATTCGTTTGTTGCTCGGTAAATTGGGTTATCAGGCCGATATCGTTAGCAATGGGTTAGAGGTACTGAAAGCACTCCATCATCGGAGCTATGATGTTGTTCTTATGGATGTGCGGATGCCTGATATGGATGGTCTTAGCGCAACCCATCATATCTATCAAGAAATCTTTCCTCGTCCCCGTATTATTGCCATGACCGCCGAGGCAATGCCAGGAGATAAAGAAAATTGTTTGGCAGCCGGTATGGATGATTATCTTTCTAAGCCGATTAATATTGAGTTGCTTCAGCAGGCCTTAGCTCGGTGTGTTCCTTTGTCAGTCTCAGAAATGAGTGAAAGGACGGCTTTGCCATCGGGCTTGCCCCCAAAATCTGTCTCGGAACCGACTTCCGTTGGCTTTGCTTCCACCAGTTTCAAATCGGCGACAGAGTTGATTAATTTTCCTGACAACATCAACGTATTAGATCCCAAACCGCTAGAAGTCTTATCCCAAATGGCGGGAAGCCGTGCTCATCAAGTGATCTATAACTTAATTTCTTCCTATTTACAGGAGTCTGCTCAGCATTTAATGGTAATTTCCCAGGCGATCGCCTCTGGAGAGTGGGAGACTTTGGTAAAAGCTGTCAAATCTTTAGGCTCTAGTAGTGTCCGCATCGGAGCAACCCGCTTGGATAGACTTTGTAAAGAAATGGAAGCTTTGGTTCAAGAGAAAGATTTGCACAAAATAGCAATACTCTTCACTCATCTTGAACAAGAATATGGGCAAGTCGCTCAACTCCTAGAGCATAAGCAAGAACAATGTCAAAATAAGTCGGTTACTTTTTAGGAGTGAGTCTTTAGTGAATCCCAATAAGTTTCCTGGCGTTTCAGACCCGCGATCGCCGCAATTAGCCTAAACTAGGGAAAGTTTATTTTCGTATTTATTTTGGATTGTTGAGGAGTCACCCCTATCATGAGCCTTTTTCCACCACTAGCCCCTCGAACCCTTCTACTGTCTGTCCTCTGTTGTGGATTGACCAGTGTCTTGTTGGGAATGCCTAGTAGCAGTCAGGCGATCGCGGGGACTCCCTTTATAGCTCAGGCATTAACGGACAGTCAAAAGCAAAACATTATTCAACAAGCCAAGGAATATGTGACGCTAATTGCCAATCGCGATTATGCTAAGGCTCAGGCCTTACTATCACCAGAATTGCAAAAAATCTGGACTCCAGAAAGAATAGGGCAACTTTGGCAAACAGAATTACTTGATCGATCTGGCAGTTTTCAGAAGATTTTGGATGCAAAGGTTATTGACGTAGTTAATGCCGATATTGTTAAACTAACAGTACAGTTTTCTGGGCAAACAGAGGATATTCTTTTAACGTTTAATAAGCAGCAACAACTGATTGCGGCCAACTGGACAACGGGCAAAAGCATTGATCAAATTGTGGAGGAATTTATCGACGCTCTTCGTAATCAAGATTATGCCAAGGCCAGAACCTATTTAAGTCCTTTACTCAAAGCAGAAATACTTCCCCCCCGCATACAAAAAGGTTGGACTCGTTTGCTAGAAAGGAACGGTCAGTTTAGAAAATTGCTGGATGTTGAAACCAAAACTAATCCTTCTTCTGCTTCTCCTGATGTGGCGATCGCTACTCTCAAATTTACAAAAGGCACTCAGGATGTGTTTATTTTCTTTGATAAGGATCGCTTTATTACCAATATTGATTTGCCCGAAAATTAGGGAGTAATATATCACCACTATCTAACACGTCAGATCGCTCCTCGTCTAAGGCTCGATTCCAGACTAAGGCGATCGCCGGATGGCCGTGATACCATAAAAACGTGACCTGTTGCGCCAAACCACCCAGAAATCTATGCAGACCGTTGAAAAACCTGAACAAATTCTCACCATGAATCCCCCCAAACAGGGTTTACCTGTGACGATCATTACGGGGTTCCTGGGAAGTGGTAAAACAACCTTACTTAACCATATTCTCACTAATCAACAGGGACTTAAAACTGCTGTTCTTGTCAATGAATTTGGTGAAATTGGTATTGATAATGAACTGATCATCACCACCGATGAGAACATGGTGGAATTGAGCAATGGCTGTGTCTGTTGTACTATTAATGAAGATTTGATTGCCGCAGTTTATAAGGTTTTAGAACGTCCTGAGAAAGTAGATTATCTCGTTGTAGAAACCACGGGGTTGGCCGATCCACTGCCAGTCGCCCTGACTTTTCTGGGGACTGAATTACGAGATATGACTCGTTTAGATTCGATTGTCACCTTGGTTGATTGTGAGAATTTTAGCTTGGACTTATTTAACAGCCAGGCTGCCCAAAGTCAGATTACCTATGGCGATATTATTGTCCTCAATAAGATTGATTTAGTGGATGAAGCGGATGTGGATGCTCTAGAAGTTAGAATCCGTGACATGAAGGAATCTGCCCGTATTATCCGCAGCAAAAAATCTCAGGTCCCCTTGCCTCTCATTCTCAGCGTGGGCTTGTTTGAGTCTGATAAATATTTCACACCTGAACCTGAAAGCCATAAGCATGAGCATCATGACCACCATGAACATCATGAACATGAATGCACAGCCGATTGCACCCATGAACATCACGATCATCACCATGAGCATCATCACGATCACAGCCACGACCATCATCACCATTCCAATCATTTAGAAATGGATGGTTTTACTTCCTTATCGATTGAAAGTGATAAGCCTTTTTCAATTCGTAAGTTTCAATATTTTCTAGATAATCAGTTACCGAGTAATGTCTTTCGAGCGAAGGGTATTCTCTGGTTTAAAGAAAGTGCAAAACGTCACGTTTTCCATCTCAGTGGTAAGCGTTTTACCCTCGAAGATGATGAATGGAAAGGAGAACCTAAAAATCAGTTGGTATTAATTGGTCAAAATCTAGATCATGCTCAACTACGGGAACAAATTGAAGCTTGTTTGAACCTGCCTACCCTAAATCGTGGCAAGGGATTTGGCAAATAGTTATCATAACTAGCAAACCCTTTATTCAGTCACTATGGCAACAACGGTTAGTTTACTATCTGCGGATTCCTACGATCTCGAAACGCTTTCCCAGGCTTTAACAGCGTTGCTTGAACCTTTGGGGGGGATGGCTGCTTTTGTCAAAAAGGGCGATCGCGTTTTACTCAAACCCAATTTACTGACCGCCAGTCGTCCAGGCAATGAGTGTATTACTCGTCCCGAACTGGTTTATTGTGTAGCCCAGATGGTTCAATCGGTGGGTGGTAAGCCTTTTATGGGGGATAGTCCCGCCTTTGGAACCGCTCACGGAGTTGCAGAAGCCAATGGTTATTTACCCTTACTCAAAGCTCTGGATATTCCCATTGTGGAATTTAACGGCGATCGCTACTTGACCGAGAGTGAGAATTTTAATCATCTACGGCTTTCCAAAGAGGCTATGGCCGCCGATGTGGTTATCAACTTACCGAAAGTGAAGTCCCATAGCCAGTTGACGATGACCTTGGGGGTGAAAAATCTCTTTGGTTGTGTTCCGGGTAAAATGAAGGCCTGGTGGCACATGGAGGCAGGGAAAGATGCTGATCGCTTTGGGGAAATGTTGGTGGAAACAGCCAGGGCAATTAATCCGGACTTGACGATTCTTGATGGGATTATCGGTCATCAGGGTAATGGCCCCATTAATGGGGAACCTCGCCCCTTAGGTGTTTTGGCCGCCTCTGCTGATGTTTTTGCCCTCGATTGGGCGATCGCCGATATTTTACAAGTTAATCCCGATCATGTACCCACCCTTGCGGCTCAGCGTCGTCTAGGATTATGCGCCAGTCTAGAAGAGATTACCTTTCCTTTGGCCCATCCCCGTGAATTGGTGGTAACGGATTGGAAATTACCCGAGACCTTAATGCCGATCGATTTTGGTCTACCCAGGGTAATGCGATCAACCTTTAAACATTTTTATATTCGTTTTATCAAGGAACCCTTACATGCTTACGCGGCAAGGTAGTCAGTAATTAGACTTTCCGTTATCTGGGCTACATAATCTCCCAGTCATTGGAACTAACCTGAGGTTAAGACATAAAGTCAATATCACCCTCCGATTGCTAGATAGCCGCCAACCCCTCAATGGCGGTTTTCTTTTTTGGGATTTACTTTAGAGCCGGATGTCCTGTGCGAGAGGCACGTTCTAAACCCGTAGAAATGAGCAATAATAAATATAAATCTCAAGTCCTTTGTACTAAATTACTCAAGGTAATTGTTTGCCCAAGTTATCAAAATATGGATATTGTGAAACATTGCACCTCTGGGAGGAGAAAAACCGTTACAGATTTGGAACAAGTCCTAAGCATAGGTACTCTTGAACCTATAATCGCCAATTCTCCATCATGTATCGAAATTTCCTCACTCACTTGTCCTTAAATTTATGAAAAAACTGTTATTCATTATTTTATTTATTGGTACTATTTGGCTGGCCCTATCTCACTTTGTTCAGACCCAAGGGTTAGCGGGCCGAGGTCAATACAACTCAATTATTGTTAATTTTAAGGATGATTTACCGACCGCAGTGCTGAGTGAACAAATGAAGGCGATCGCGGCCGATACGAAGCATTCAGCCGACTTTAATAGTATTTTTTCGATCAAGGATCATCTTTATACTGTCCCAGGAAAAGGAAAGGACTTAAGTAAATTAAAATCGTTGATTGGTAAGGACTATCTCGATTATGTTGAACCCAATTACATCTATAAAACCCTAGAAACCCCTAATGATCCCGACTACGGTAAACAGTGGAATTTTCGTAGTATCAGCGTAGATAAAGCCTGGGATCACAGTCAAGGAGAAGGCGTTACCGTGGCGGTTATTGATACAGGAGTCAGTCATGTTCCTGATTTACGGGAAACAGAATTTGTCGAAGGTTATAACTTTGTCGAAGATAATAATGATACAAGTGACGAAAATGGTCATGGAACCCACGTTGCTGGCACGATCGCCCAATCAACCAACAATCAATATGGGGTAGCCGGTATCGCCTACAAAGCTAAAATTATGCCCCTCAAGGTTTTATCTGACGGTGGCGGTGGCACAGTGGCCGATATTGCTGAAGCCATTGAATATGCGGCGGATCATGGAGCCAGTGTCATTAACCTTAGTCTAGGTGGTGGAGGAGAAAGCCAAACCCTTAAGGATGCCATTGATTATGCCTACAGTAAGGGCGTGGTGATTGTGGCGGCGGCTGGCAATGAAAATCGTAATGCAGCTTCCTATCCGGCTCGTTATCCCAAGGTGATTAGTGTGGCCGCCTTAGATGCAACGGGTCATAAAGCTCCCTATTCTAATTTTGGGGCAGGTATCGATATTTCGGCCCCAGGTGGTAGTGAGGGGGGTAAAGATGGCCAAATCCTACAGGAAACCATTGATCCCAGTAGTCGCAAACCTATTTTTATCGGGCTTCAGGGAACCAGTATGGCGGCTCCCCATGTAGCAGGTACGGTAGCTCTGATCCAATCTGCTCAACTTAAGGTGGCGAAACAGCAATTGGCTCTCAATCCCAAAACCAAAGGTAAGGCGGAGAAGTTGACAGTTAACCAAATTTCCCAGCCGGGCGAAATTCTCGATATTCTCAAGCGATCGGCCCAAAAAGTCCCGGAAGATACCTTTAACTATTACGGAGCAGGACAATTAAATGCGGGGGAAGCGGTGACGTTAACTCTCAAAGGTAAGTTATCGTTTCAAGATTTCTTCCGTTGGTTGCGAGACAATGGCTACCTCAATCCGATTTTCTGGTTCGATGGTGGCGCGATCGCTCTTTTACCCAAAGTGGCCATGGTGTTGGGGTCTTACTTGTTGGCCTTTTTACTGCGCTATTATTTTCCCTTTAGTTGGACGGCTCCCTATCATTGGGGCTTGATTTTAGGAAGTTCCGGTTTATTTTTTCTGCAAGGACTTTATATTTTTGACTTGCCCCAGTGGCCCTTTCGTTTGCTAGGCAGTTCTTTCCCTGAATTAGCCAATAGTTTACAGGGTAGCTCTTTACTCAATCCCTTTTTTGCCAGTTTGTTGATTCCTTTAGGTTTAATGGCCTTATTACTGGGTAATCGAGCAGGTAAACGTTTTGCGATCGGAGCCACTTTGGGCGTTAGCTCTTTTTTGATCGTTGCAGCCCTTTTGCACCCCGTCCTCTGGTTAATCGGTGGAGGTGCGATCGCCCAGACCTTTCTTGGCATTAATGCTCTACTCTGTCTAGGTTTAGCCTGGTTAGCCAGTAAAAGCGAAGCCCGATTCGTTTAAGCTGTCAGCTTTTTTCTTTTTTTCCTCAAGTTTCCAGATTGTAACCATGCAGATTAAAGGCAAAATTGAGCGTAAAGGTTTCGGGATGGGGGTTTGGGCCTTAGTTAGTGAAGAAGGACAGACCTACGAATTATGGAATCCGCCCTCAGACCTCTGTCACCCCCTGGAAACAGTCTTGATTGAAGGTACTGTTCAAGAAGAGATTATGACAATCGCGATGATTGGCCCTGTTTTAAAAGTCAATCACTTCACGATTTTGTCATCCTGAAAACTGCCTTCTTGTCTAAAGACGACTGACCGTAACGGGAACCCGACCTTTGCGGGTATTGCCAATTTGTCGGAAGGCTGCCCGACTTAAATCTAAAGAACAGGAACAGCGATCGCTGACAGTGACAATGACCGATTTGCCGGTTTTACGATTGGTCACTTTTAAACGAGTCCCGATGGGATAACGGGGATGGGCCGCAACAAAATGATTCGGGTTATAGGCCTTACCGTTGGCCATGCGTCGCCCCGACAAGTGATGCCCATAGTAGGTAGCCGTTTGGGAAAGCGCGGGCAAAGGAAAAAGTAAAGCAGTTAATGCTAATAACACAGGAAATCGCAAATCGGAAGTCTCCTTAACGAATGTTTACTGAGTCATTATACCCATTATTTCCCATTTTGGAAGCCTTTAGGACTAAAGTGCTATTTTTAAGTGATGGCAACTATGATGCTGTCATAGTGTTAACAAAACGATACAGTCTGACAAAATTTAAGATACGATTAAGACTTTAAGGCTAACTGCTGGCAGCTATCTCGCCTAACATCCCATTCCTATGACCCTTTTTCCCAGTCCGAAAACACCCCCCTCTGTCTGGTCGGTTCTCCTCTTACTATCTCCCTTTTTTCTTTGGGGAACAGCAATGGTAGCCATGAAAGGCGTAATGCCTCAAACGACTCCCTTATTTGTGGCAGCCGTGCGTTTAATACCAGCCGGAATTTTGGTATTGATCGCCGCCGCTTACCTTGGACGAAATCAACAGGTGTCAGGCAAGGGCTGGTTATGGATTAGCCTCTTCGCGCTAGTAGATGCGACGCTTTTCCAAGGTTTTTTGGCGGAAGGCTTGGCTAGAACAGGAGCAGGATTAGGTTCAGTGATCATTGATTCCCAACCTTTAGCAGTGGCTTTAATGTCCCATTGGCTATTCCAAGAAGTGATTGGTTTTTGGGGATGGTTAGGACTGGGAATTGGGATTTTAGGCATTAGCTTAATTGGGCTGCCTGATGAATGGTTTTATCAGTTATGGCAAACTCAATCCTTAGTAATTTCTAGCCATTGGCAGGATTTTTTTCACAGTGGGGAAGGATTAATGCTGTTGGCATCTCTTTCAATGGCAACGGGAACGATCTTAATTCGCTTTGTTTGTCGAGAGGTGGATCCGGTTATTGCCACGGGATGGCACATGATTTTGGGAGGACTACCGCTTTTGGGGTTATCTCTCTGGGGAGAAAGTCAACAATGGCAAAATATTGATTTTAATGGTTGGTTGAATTTGTCCTATGCCACCATTTTTGGTAGTGCGATCGCCTATGGTGTCTTTTTCTTTTTAGCAGCCAAGGGAAATCTCACCAGTTTGAGTGCCTTAACCTTTTTAACCCCTGTTTTCGCCCTCAGTTTCGGCAATTTATGGCTAGGAGAAGTCTTAAGTCTTTTACAATGGGGAGGAGTCATGTTAACCCTGATCAGTATCTATCTGATTAATCAACGGGAAAAAATAGGTGAGCAATTTAAGTATGTAATGATGATTGTCCGTCGTCCTGTGAGCAGTGACAGTTAGCAATTACTAGAGAGTTTAAAGGTATTGGTGCTTGACAGGGCCTACTATGGACATCTCTTGGGTCTCTTACAGTGCAAAAATAGGTTTCAATAAATGTGACAGGATTTGATGAAATTGTTTTCTCAAGTAGTCTATCTATCTTTGGCTGTTTCTTACTCTTTATTCTTGTCAAGTTTTTTTATATTCAACCTCTTTTTTGTCAAGATATGTGTGCGGTTGCCCTATCTTATGACCCTTATTTCCTTAGGTCTTTACCTAACCTCCGTTGATTTGGCGATCGCTGGTAAAGGCTTCGAGAAACGCTGTGGTTGGTTTGAAAACCCGACTCCTAGTAATGCCTGGCTTAATGATCGAGATGGTCAATGGATAATTGGAGTACAAGGAGGTTATCAGGCCCAAGGGGATTGGCCCAGCTTCCAACCCCATCAATGGGTGCGAACAAATGCAGTGAGTTATGGCTACGGATGCGCTTGTTTACAGGTCAAAGTCAACTCTAAAAGTCACAAAATTATTCAGATTAAGTCCTCTAAAGCCCAATCTTTGCAAGTCTGCCGTCGCGATCGCTTCCTAAAAGAGCCCATTTAAGTTTTGATTGGAGTTAAATTGGGAAACCGAATGTTTGACAGCCAGTCTTTTGACCGTGTGAACCCTTTACGGTAGGATGCTGGCCCTTGCTAGTGGCTCATTTCTATGGAAAGTCCTATTTCATCATCAGTGGATGTCGTTCAACCTGTTATCAATAAACCCTCTCGTCCCTGGTATCATGCCAAGTTGATTTCCGTCGGCATTACTCCCACTGGTTACATTGCGATTGGTGTTGTCCCTATGGGCATTATTTCCATCGGTATTGTTCCTATGGGTGTTGTTTCAATTGGTACGGTAGCTATGGGAGCGATCGCAGCGGGCTTTGTTTCTATGGGATTAGCAACCTTTGGCGGAGTGAGTATGTCGCTCCTTAATGGTCATCAGACCTTAAATTCTCCCCAGAATCCGGTCGTTATTCCAGATAGTCAGCCGACAGAGCAACCCCATCACCATCATTAACGGGGGTTATTCAGGTTTCTGAGTAGGTTGCCTTGTATGATAAATATCGCCAAGGTTGAATCTTTTTCCATGCGTGATCCGTTTTTGTTGAATATTATTTTCGGATGGTTGCCCCTTTTGGGCTGGCAATTTCAGTCACCCGGCCCCATTTTTTTTGAATTTGGCCCCCTAACTTTCCGTTGGTATGGTCTGCTAATTGCCACAGCCGTTTTACTGGGTGTCACCCTATCCCAATTTTTAGCGAAACGTCGTCACCTCAATCCTGAGTTAATTGGCGATCTGGCCATTTGGCTGGTGGTGGCAGCTATTCCCTCGGCTCGTCTTTATTATGTTTTCTTTGAGTGGCCTGCCTATAGCCAACATCCCTGGGATATCTTTGCCGTTTGGAAAGGGGGGATTGCCATTCATGGGGCCATTTTGGGGGGGATAGTGGCGGCCATTATCTTTGCCAGATCCCATAAAGTTTCCATTTGGCAACTCAGTGATGTAGTGGTTCCTTCCCTTGCCCTAGGCCAGGCGATCGGCCGTTGGGGAAATTTTTTCAATTCGGAAGCCTTTGGCGATCCTACCAATCTGCCTTGGAAGCTCTATATTCCCCCGCAGATGAGACCTAACGTTTATTTGCAATTTGATTACTTCCATCCCACTTTTCTCTACGAATCTTTATGGAATTTAGGGGTTTTTAGTCTCTTACTTTGGCTGTTTTTCTGGGGGCTGAGACATCCTCCCCAATTAAAAGTCGGTACTCTAACTTGTCTTTATCTCATTGCCTATAGTTTAGGACGAATTTGGATTGAGGCACTGCGTACCGATAGCTTAATGCTGGGGCCGCTCAAAATTGCTCAGATTGTTAGTTTGATTTTTATAATCTTAGGAAGTTTTGGCTTAATTTGGCTCTATGCTCGCAAAGCCCCTTTACCCGATGTGGTTGCCCTTGATGTCTCTCAAGAATTGGTTGAAGATCCTTTGTCGAACTCTGATCTCACAGTTGGAAGCAAAAAAAATAAAATTTAATTAACAAGATTCGTATTAATTCTAACCCTTAATTTTTAACCCATGACCCTGACTTTTTCCTTTAAACCCGCCGTTTATTTTATTGGAGCCGGGCCAGGTGATCCCGATTTGTTAACCCTTAAAGGATATAAACTCTTAAGCCAAGCAGACGTTATTCTCTATGCCGATTCTCTGGTTCCTCGTCAGATGTTGCGAGATGTGCGGCCAGAAGCACAATGTATTAAAACAGGGAATAAAACCTTAGAAGAAATTTTACCCTTGATGATTGAAAATGTGCAGCAAAATCGTATTGTTGTGCGTCTCCATTCAGGGGATTTAACCCTTTATAGTGCTATTTACGAACAAATTCAGGCCCTCAGTCAGGCTAATATTGCCTATGAATGTGTGCCAGGCATTAGTGCTTTTCAAGCGGCGGCGGCGAAACTAAGTACCGAGTTAACCGTTCCCGACTTAGTACAAACCATTATTCTCACCCGTATTAGTGGGGCGGCATCCTCTGTCCCTGAAGCAGAGGAATTAGCGTCTTTAGCGGCTCATCAAGCCAGTCTTTGTCTCTATTTAGCGGCCCGTCATGTGGAAACGGCTCAGGAAAAACTGTTACAACACTATGCTCCCAATACCCCTGTAGCAATTTGTTTTCGGGTCGGTTGGGAAGATGAAAAAATTTGGATTGTACCTCTCTCGGAAATGGCGATCGCTACTCGTTCAGAAGATTTAATTCGCACAACTTTATATTTGATTAGTCCCGCCTTAACCGCCAGTCAAGCCGTGCGATCGCAGTTGTATCATCCCCAACACCGTCATCTATTTCGACCTGGTAAAAAATCGGCAGACCATATTCCCGCTCAAAAACCCGAATAGCAATAATCTTTCTTTGGCCAATGCCCAAAATTGAGATGTCATTATTCTCAAAGACCTGCTATAGTGAAAGCGTAGTCGTTATGAGTTTAAGCAAGGCCGATGACAACTTCAACTGTGGAAAATGTAGTCATTATTGGTTCTGGGCCCGCCGGATATACCGCCGCCATCTATGCAGCCAGAGCCAATCTGAAGCCGGTGATGTTTGAGGGATTGCAAGCAGGAGGCATTCCAGGAGGACAGTTAATGACCACAACGGAAGTCGAAAACTTTCCTGGTTTTCCGGAAGGTGTTACCGGCCCAGAACTAATGGAGCGGATGAAGGCTCAAGCAGTACGTTGGGGAACAGAATGTTATACCGAAGATGTGAGCAGTGTGGATTTGCAACAGCGTCCCTTTGTGATTCGTTCGGCGGACAGGGAAGTTACGGCTAACAGTGTGATTATTGCGACGGGAGCAACGGCCAAACGTTTGCATTTGCCCAAAGAAGCGGAGTTTTGGAGTAACGGGATTTCCGCCTGTGCGATCTGTGATGGGGCCAGTCCTATTTTTAACAATGTTCCGTTAGCAGTGATTGGGGGAGGCGATTCGGCAGCAGAGGAAGCGGTTTATCTAACGAAGTATGGTTCCCACGTTCATTTATTAGTGAGACGGGGCGAAATGCGGGCCAGTAAAGCGATGCAAGATCGGGTTTTAGCCAATCCCAAGATCACGGTTCATTGGCATACGGAACCCGTTGATGTGTTTGGCAGTAATCAGCGTTTGGATGGTATTCAAGTTCGAGATCGGCAAACGGGGGAATTACGTGAATTGGCTGTAAAGGGGCTATTCTACGCGATCGGTCATAACCCTAATACGGGTCTCTTTCAGGGTCAGTTAGAACTTGATGCCGTGGGTTATATTGCGGTTAAACCTGGAACCGTCGCGACTAGTATTGAGGGAGTATTTGCGGCGGGGGATGTGCAGGATCACGAATATCGTCAAGCTATCACGGCGGCTGGAACGGGGTGCATGGCGGCTTTGTTGGCAGAACGCTGGTTATCGGAGCAGAATCTGATTATTGAACACCATCAAACCCACGCTTCTGAAGCGTACCAGGCACCGGAGAAAACAGTGACAGTGGACGATACGGCGGCTACTTTTGATCTGGCCCATACTCGCCATGTGGGAGGTTATGCCCTGCGCAAACTTTTCCATGAAGGCGATCGCCCCTTAGTGGTGAAATATGTCTCGCCGACTTGTGGCCCCTGTCGGACATTGAAACCGATTTTAGATAAGGTTATTGATGAGTACGATGGCAAAATCCATTTTGTGGAAATTGACCTCGAAGCCGACCCTGAAATTGCTCAAATGGGTGGGGTAACAGGTACACCAACGGTTCAAGTTTTTAAAGATAAGGAACTATTACAGGAGTTTAAAGGCATTAAACAAAAAAGCGAATTCCGAGCGGCAATCACTCAGGCTCTAGGATTAGCAACAGTTTAACTCTCTTCTATCAAACTAGGTTAAAATCTTGATCTCTCGTTGGCTAAAACGTTGTGGTTTCGTTAAAAGGCCCTTTAGTGACATAAGAGAGATCATAAGGGTTTTAGAGAATGAGCATTTAGCTCTTTCAACAAGGATGCTGGGTTTCAGCCCGATGATTGAGTGCTAACCTTCCAATCCGTGTACGCAATGTGGGGAAAAACTGAAAAAAGGGGGAATTTTCCCCCTCAGCACTTCACGAAATAGAGATCTGCGAAATCGCCATTAGAACGAATCTAAGGATTAATAATTAATCATCTTCGTAATCATCCTCGTCGTCATCACCAAAATCATCCTCGTAGATTTCCTCCAGTTCCTCATCGTCATTATCGTCATTAGTGCGACGAAAACGGTTGCCGGTATAGGCACGAGCGATGTTATCATCTAGCACCATATGATCGTCGCCATCTAAGTCTTCAACCTTGAGACGAGATTTACGATTAGCAATGGGTTGTTCCACTGTTTCCAGCAGATTATAACTAGAGGAGCGATTATATCCGGTATCTTCGCTACTGTCTGCCATACTGAGAAGCTCTTCGTGGTTATTAAAGCCCGTCCCAGCAGGAATCAGGCGACCAATAATCACATTTTCCTTCAGACCTCGCAACCAATCGGATTTCCCTTCGATCGCTGCCTCAGTTAGCACACGAGTTGTTTCTTGGAAGGAAGCAGCACTAATAAAGCTATCCGTATTCAGAGAAGCTTTCGTGATTCCCAATAGCACAGGAGTATAACGGGCTGGTGCACCTCCCGTAATAGCCATAGCTTCATTCACCTGTTCCACCTGACGCAATTCAATCAACTCCCCAGGCAACATAATTGTGTCACCACCATCATCAATACGAACCTTAGAGGTCATTTGACGAACAATGACTTCAATATGTTTATCAGAAATATCGATTCCTTGGGATTGATACACCATTTGCACTTGATTAACCAAGAACTTCTGGGCCGCTTGTAATCCCATCAACGCCCCTTCATATACGCCTTTGATATCAACGTAGTAACTGAAGAAAACATCAAGGATTTCATGAGGATTAGCCGGCCCATCGGTCAGAGGATCGCCCACCGTTACCCGTTGTTCATCGGCGACCATAGCATTTTGACCGGGCAGCAAGGGATATTCGCTGATCGTACCATCATCTTCAATGATCTTAACATCAACGCTTTCATCCTCCATATACTCCACCTGACAGATCCCTGGTTTACGGGCCAGAATACAGGCTTCCTTGGGTTTACGAGCCTCAAGCAGTTCTTCGATCCGAGGTAAACCTTGAATAATATCACCAGTTTTAGCCCGTTCAAACACGAGTAATACCAGATTATCTCCCCGTTGTACCAGATCTTCATGGTCAATATGCAAAACTGCACCAGGAGACACTCGATAAGGACGCGCTAAACGTAACTTAATTTCATAGCTATCCCCTTTCTCCGTAATTTTTAGCACTTGCCCCGATTCGGTAATAGAGACATCACTCGTTAAGGGAGAAGCCGCCACTAACAAAGCACCTTCTTTGACGAGAGGAGGTTCATTGACCGTAATGGTTTGAATGTCCGCATCTCGAACAATCAGTACCCGACGCACCGATTCACTGCCACTTTTGACACCGCGAATCAAACCGGCTTCCTTACATTGGATCTCAGTACGAGCTACAACTGCCCCAGCTGGGATTTGATCGCCATCTTTAACCAATAGACGGGTTTGGGTTGTACCACTATGGGGGTCATTTTCCGTATCCCGACGCAGGACAAGGGATTCCAAAATCACCAGTTGCAGACGTTGACAGTCTTCATCCTCATCATCTTGCAGTTCAATGTCTGCTGATAAATGGGCAATACTATCCACATTGTCGCCCGACATTTCCAGTACGAGTTGAGTACTGAGGAGATGGGAGCCTTCAACGGATTTAACCCGTTCACCATCCTTAAAGAATAAACGTTGAACAGAACGCAGTTCAATTTGTCGTCCGCCATCGGAATTCTGAGATCCCTGGGAAGGGGCAGCCGGTTCATCAAATACCGTATATTCTTCGACGGGGCGTAGTAACAGACCTAAACCTTCCGTACTTTCGATCCATTCGGCCTGTCGTAATTCGGTCACAACTACCCCAGGCAAGACTTCTGTTCCTGGTTGAATTAGTTGACCGGCTTCAATTTTAATGGCATCGGGATCTACGTCTAGATGATATTCCCCTGGTTTGATAATAATTTCGCGGAGAATATCGTTCTTTTGAATAACTTCTACCACCCCACTGGATTGACAGAAGATATCCTTAACAACTTCCGTTCCTCCCTCTACGTACTGACCATCCTCAACAATCAGCAGGGAAATATCTTTGTTGATTTCGTGGGTTTCTTCCGGAATCCAAAGTAAGGTTCCTCCCTTAGTCACTTCATAACCCTGTTTGCGGGTTCCCTTGGCGACTTCAATGCCTCCATAACGAATCAACCCTCCTGTGGTGGTGCGATAGCGATCATCGATCAGTTCTGCCACGATCGCATGATTGGTGACTTTAGTCCCAGGAGCCGTTTTCAGTAAAAAGCGTTGACCGTCAGCCGTATAGATAACGTATTGCTCCCGACCACCGGCACTTTCCACCTTGACCTGGGCCTGATCTAGCAGCACTGAAGCCGTAATAATATCAATTTCCCGACTGCCTTCTAAATGACGAACCACACCGCCACTGACAGAGGTAAGCTTGGTTTCTGCTAGTACACTGCCGACCTGAACTTCTACCCCATTTTGGACAACGGATTCAGCCCCAGGGGGTAAGTTATAAACCTCACCAGAGAGTACCCAGATCAGTCCGCCCCGTTGAGCAATACGGGTGGTATTGCCCTGGCGATCAGTTTTTTCTTCCGGTACTAATTTGTCAAAGAAAACTTCACCGGCCAAATCGGTCGATACGTCCTTGGTAGCCCGCTCGGTTGAACGTTGGGCCTTGGAGAGAGAAACCTCCGTTAATAGCTGATCGGCTTCGACTGCATCCCCATTTTGGACAAAGACGAGGGAACCGGGTGTTAGGGAAATGGCTTGGGTTTGGGACTTTTTCCCTTCTCCCTTCCAGATTAAATCTCCGGCCACTTCTACCTGTTCGGCCTCTTCTCCATGCCGGGTACGGACTTTACGGGTATTTAGCCCTGGCCCCCATTTTACCGTTCCTTTGGCAGGAGCCTTAACTTGACGAGCCACTTCCCCCGTAAAAACTCCCCCGGTGTGGAAGGTTCGCATGGTTAATTGAGTTCCCGGTTCGCCAATGGATTGGGCAGCAATGATTCCCACTGCTTCGCCTAAGTCCACCATCTGACCATGCGCTAAACTCCAGCCATAGCAACATTGACAAACGGAACGGGCCGCTTCACAGGTAAGGGGCGATCGCACCCAGACCTCCGGTGTTTGGGATTTTAATTCTGGAGAGAGATCATATTTTTTCTGGAGTTCTTGACTGATCTTCTCGGCTAACTCTTCGTCTATTTCCTGGTTCCGTTGAGCAATAATTTCGCCATCCTTATCCACCACATCCTTGGCTAATAAACGTCCAATCAGGCGATCGGCCAACTTGATTTTGACCTGATCCCCCTCAATCATGGCTGTCACCCGCAGACTTCGCTCCGTGCCGCAGTCAAATTCCCGCACGATCATATCCTGGGAAACATCCACCAGACGACGAGTTAAATAACCCGAATCCGCCGTCCGTAAAGCCGTATCAACTAGACCTTTGCGCGCACCGTAGGAAGAAATAATATATTCCGTTACCGTTAACCCTTCCCGAAAATTAGTTTTAATCGGTAAGTCAATAATTTCCCCCTGGGGATCCGCCATCAAACCCCGCATCCCCACCAACTGACGCACCTGGCTCATATTGCCCCGCGCCCCGGAAAAGGCCATCATGTAGACGGAATTAAGCGGATCGGTTTCCCTGAAATTCCGAACCACCTCATCTTTGAGTTCTTCTGAGGTACTATTCCAGGTGTCAATTACCTTTTGGAAACGTTCAACTTCCGTAATTTCCCCCCGCGCATAGCGAGTTTCCGTGATCCGAATTTCCTTTTCCGCACTTTCCAGCATATCTTTTTTACTAGGCGGAATAGTTAAATCTTCCACACTAATAGAAACCCCTGCCTTGGTCGCAAACTGGAATCCCAGTGCTTTCAACTCATCCGCCAACTGGGAACAACGGGCCGCACCATGAGTCCGAAACGCCGCAGCAATCAGCTTTTTCAGGCGACCTTTATCAATCGTATAGTTGTAAAATGTCATAGCAATATTAAGAGAATGGATAATTGAGAACGGATAACAGAGAATTAACAATTAATAAGTCATTAAAACTATCAATTATTAACTACCAACTATTAATTAGTTACACTTCCTCTTCCTCCAGATCATCCACATGGAGAGACTCATAGGTAGGACGGCTAGGCGCACGACGTTGGGAATCAATCATCAGATCTACCTCCACATCTCGACTACTACCATCGTCAGATAATTCGACCTTATGAACCGCAATATCTAAACCGAGAGATTGCAATTCCCGCATCAAAACCTTAAAGGATTCTGGGGTTCCGGGACGGGGGATTGGCTTACCTTTCACGATCGCATTGAGAGCTTCATTGCGGCCTTGCATATCGTCAGATTTCACCGTCAACAACTCCTGCAAGATATAGGCGGCACCGTAGGCTTCCAAAGCCCAAACCTCCATTTCTCCAAAACGTTGACCACCCTGTTGAGCCTTACCCCCCAAAGGTTGTTGTGTTACCAAGGAATAGGGGCCCGTCGAACGAGCGTGAATCTTATCATCAACCAAGTGAACCAATTTCAACATATAGGCCTGGCCCACCGTCACAGGACGATCAAATGGCTCTCCCGTCCGACCATCAAAGACCTGAATTTTACCAGGGTGCTCAGGATTGAAGACCCAGTTTTTATTCGGTTTCTGGGAAGCATCATTGAGCAAACCATGTACGGTTTCACGGGATGCCTCAGCCCCATACATTTCATCAAAGGGAGTCACCTTAAAGCGCAAACCCAGATTTTCCCCCGCCCAGCCCAGCAAACATTCAAAGACTTGACCCACATTCATCCGGGAGGGAACCCCCAGGGGATTAAGGACAATATCCACCGCCCGACCATCGGGAAGATAGGGCATATCCTCTAGAGGCAAAATACGGGAAATAATCCCCTTATTACCGTGACGACCGGCCATCTTATCGCCCACTTGAATTTTCCGTTTTTGAGCCACATAAACCCGAACAACCATATTGGCTCCCGGTGGTAACTCATCCCCTTTCTCACGGGTAAAGACTCGCACATCCACAACCCGACCCTTTTCACCGTTGGGAACCCGTAGGGAATTATCCCGTACATCCCGTGCTTTTTCCCCGAAAATGGCTCGCAGTAGTTTTTCTTCCGGTGGTTGATCGGCTTCCCCTTTCGGTGTGACTTTCCCCACCAGAATATCTCCTGACTCTACCCAGGCACCAATACGGATAATGCCATGTTCATCCAAATTGCGCAGGGAATCTTCCCCTACGTTCGGAATTTCACGGGTAATTTCTTCGGGCCCCAATTTGGTTTGACGCGCTTCAATTTCAAATTTTTCAACGTGGATACTGGTATAGGTATCGTCATAAACAAGACGTTGACTAATGAGAATAGCATCCTCATAGTTGTAACCTTCCCAGGGCATATAGGCCACCAGGATATTTTGGCCAAGGGCTAATTCTCCCCCTTCTGTGGCTGAACCATCCGCTAAAATTTGGCCTGGTACCACATCTTCGCCGACATAAACCAGGGGACGTTGATTTAAACAGGTGTCCTGGTTAGACCGCTGGTACTTTTGTAGCTCATATTCAATGTGTCGTTCCTGATCTGCCACCTTAACCCGGATCTTATTGGCATCTACATAGGTGACAACACCGTGGGTTCGCGAAACAATGACCATGCCAGAGTCACGAGCCGCCTGGGCCTCCAAACCAGTTCCCACTAAGGGACGTTCTGGACGCAAAAGAGGAACGGCCTGACGTTGCATATTAGATCCCATCAGAGCACGGTTAGCATCATCATGTTCTAGGAAGGGAATCATGGAGGTAGCCACAGAAACAATCTGCACAGGGGAAACCGCTACATAATCTACCTGTTCTGGACTGGTGGTAGAAAACTCCTGACGGTAGCGAATAGGAACACTTTCCCCCAGAATTTTACCATCGGGATCGGTGGAGATATCCCCAGGAGCCACCCGCATATCGTCTTCCTCATCAGCCGTTAAGTAGATGGGGGCTGTATCTCGCAAGACCCGTCCATTTTGGACTTTGTAGTAAGGTGTTTCAATAAAACCATAGGAATTGACCCGCGCACAGGTCGCCAGAGAACCGATTAAACCGGCATTAGGGCCTTCTGGTGTTTCTACCGGACAAATACGACCATGATGGGAGGGGTGAATATCCCGTACCGCAAAGCCAGCTCGTTCCCTGGTTAACCCCCCTGGCCCTAGAGCAGAAATCCGTCGTTTGTGGGTTAATTCCGCTAAAGGATTGGTTTGATCCATGAACTGGGATAGTTGGGAAGACCCAAAAAATTCCTTAATGGCCGCCACTAATGGCTTGGGATTAACTAAGGAAGCCGGAGTCAGCATATCGGACTCAGTAACGGTCATCCGTTCGCGAATGATACGTTCTAAACGGTTTAACCCGACACGAATTTGGTTTTGCAATAATTCCCCAACGGAACGAACTCGACGATTGCCCAGGTGATCAATGTCATCGGTAGTACCAATATCGAACTCTAGATTAACCAAATAATCGATCGCCGCCAAAATATCTTTCGGAGTGAGTACACGAGTCACATCCGGTTCATTAAGCCGTAATTTTTTATTGAGTTTGTAGCGACCAACCCGACCAAGATCATAGCGTTTGGGATCAAAGAAACGAGAATCGAGTAACTGTTGTCCTCCATTAACGGTTGGCGGCTCCCCTGGTCGTAACTTTTTATAGAGTTCGATCAGAGCCTCCTCTTCACTAGGATTGCCTTCTTTGTCCAGGGTCTTTTGATAAAACTCTGGGTGACGCAGGGAATCTAAGATCTCGTTATCACTTAAGCCGATCGCCTTGAGCAGCACCTGGGCCGATAATTTACGGGTTTTGTCAATACGAACCCAAACTAAGCCATTTTTATCGGTTTCAAACTTTAACCAGGCTCCTCGGTTCGGAATTAAAGAGGCGGAGTAGGTACGACGACCATTTTTATCTAATTCTTTTTTGTAATAAACGCCAGGAGAACGAACAATTTGGTTAACGATAACCCGTTCGGCTCCATTAATAATAAAAGTTCCCCGTTCTGTCATTAGGGGAAGATCGCCAATAAAAACTTCCTGTTCCTTAATTTCCCCCGTTTCTTTATTAATTAAGCGGGTCGGAACGTACATCTGCACGGAATAACTGGCATCCCGCCGTTTTGCCTCATCGACCGCGTACTTCGGCTCCTTGAGCTTATAGTCTTTGCCCAGAAAATGAAGTTCTAGCTTACCGGTATAGTCGGTAATCGGAGAAAAACTATTGAGTTCTTCAATTAATCCTTCTTCAAGAAACCAGCGAAAACTGGAATGCTGAATCTCAATCAGATCGGGTAAAAGACTGTTAGCAAGGTTAGTCATAATTCTGTTTAAAATCTTACAGAGGTCGGGATTAAGGGGTGAGGATGCCAGGATTCAAAAATCGGTATTCAGCGTTAACTGAAAGAGTTCACAGGCATTATGGGTCGTTTGATGAGCAAGCTTTTCTAAAGGGACTTCTCGCAACGCGGCGATCGCTTCAGCCACATAGCGAACATAGGCAGGTTCATTGCGCTTACCTCTTTGGGGAACAGGAGCAAGAAAAGGACAATCGGTTTCAATTAAAAGACGATCCTCTGGGACTATTTTGGCACTGGCATGGATTTGTTCAGCTTTTTTAAAAGTCACAATGCCACTAAAACTAATATAAAAGCCTAAATCTAAAAACCATTGCGTTTCAACGGGATTACCACTCCAGCAGTGCATCACGCCGCGAACAGGGCCGCGAGTTTGTTGAAAAGTCAAGATTATATCCCGTAGGCTTTCTGCCGCATCCCGACAGTGAATAATCACTGGTTTATCCAGTTGATAGGCAATTTCCAATTGGGCTTGAAAGACCTTCGCTTGCCAAGCTTGATTATCTGCTTTAAAAAAATCTAAGCCTGTTTCACCAATGGCCACAACCCGTCGATCAGACTGGACTGCCTTGCAAATTTGATCCGCCATTGTATCCGTCCATTGATGAGCATCTAGGGGATGTAAGCCAACAGCAAAAGAGAGTTCAGAAAAACGATCCGCTAGGGACTGAATCTGCTGAAACTCCCCTGGTTCCACACAGGAGTGAACCAAGTGAACAACCCCCGCCTCTTGCCAACGGGTTTGTAAGGATTGAAGTTCGGGCTGGAAGACCTCGAAATTAATGTGGACATGCGTATCGATTAACGGGATCGACATCTCACCCAACCCTTGAGTTGTATCAAATTGCAATGGTTTTATGGAAGCGATAAGACCAAGTTAACCTGTTGATCTAAAATGAGACCTAGGAAGCAACCGTCGTTGCTTGTTTGAGGGCCTTGGCTAAACGAGCTTTTTTACGAGCACCATTATTGCCGTGCAGAACATTCCGTTTAACGGCTTTATCAATCTTGCTGTAGGCAGAAGACAGGTTTTTCTGAACTTGCTCCAGGGCTTCTTCATTCGGACTTGCCTTATAGCTATCAACCGCCAGAAAGGTTTTTTTCATGAGGGTTCTGATTGCCGACTTATAGGACTTATTGCGAAGTCGGTTGCGTTCGGAAATTTCAATACGCTTTAGCGCAGACTTGGTGTTGGCCACGATTGCTCTCGGAAGAAATTATAACGAAAAAATAGACAGTGATCTTAGAATCAGAATTGCCATTGTAACAAAGATGGGGACACTCTGGCAAGGGAATCTCCAGAATGTTATTGGTCAATCTAGGGGTGCAGAGGGTAAGGTTAGAAAAAGACCTGTTAAGATTCGGCCACATCTAGTATTTCAAGCGGAATCGGTCGAGTGAGCACAGGGGCAAGGTGGATTTTTTCAACCAAAGGACGAAACCCTAGCCACTGCTGGGACACTTCAGCAAAGGTATCGGGACAACCACTCACGGTAAAACGGGTTGCTAGCGATCGCTGAATATTGCTTAAACCTAAGACTTCTAACTCTTTGCGAGCAGCCTTAACCACATAGCTGGCGGGATCAATTAACTGAATCGAGGCCGGTAAAATGTCCCTAAAAATAGGGGTCAAGTGTTGGTAATGAGTGCATCCGAAGACCAGCGTGTCAATATTAGCATCTAGAAGCGGTTGTAGGTAGCGTTGGGCAACCTGTTTGGTGTAGGGATCACTAATGCGATTTTGTTCAATTAAGGGGACAAACTCTGGACAGGGCATTTGCCAAACTTCGGCAGTGGGATCAACTTCTTGAATGGCATTGCGGTAGGCATTACTAGCGGCAGTGGCGGGGGTAGAGATGACACCTATACGTTTACCTTTGCGAACGGCGGCTCTAGCACCAGGTAAAATAACACCTAAAATGGGGATATTAAATTCTTCACGAACAATGTCTAGGGCAAGGGCAGAACTGGTATTACAAGCCATAATCACCATTTTGATCTGTTCCTCTCCCATCCAAGTCAGGATTTCCCTAACATACTGGATAATTTCCTGGGGAGTTCGTGTTCCATAGGGTAATCGGGCTGTATCCCCAAAATAAAGAATCGGTTCCTTGGGAAGTTGTCGATAAAGCTCTCTTAAAACGGTTAAACCACCCACACCACTATCAAAAACGCCAATACGGCTTAGTTGAGCTTTTCTCATATCAAGCAATATCTAAAAAGATGTTGATTATTGAAACATGAATATTCAGAGAAGTAAATACGATTGAAAATGATTTCCAGTCATATTTCCAAAGCATACTAGGAGTTGTTAGAAGGAATTTGCTTTAATTTTGTTGCATATATTCGACGATTCCTCTGGCGATCGCCTGGGCCATCTGTTGTTGATAGGTGGGATTAGTTAATTTAGCTGCATCATCATAACCTGTCACAAAGCCTACTTCAACTAGGGTGGAAGGCATTTCACTATGGCGTAATACATAAAATCTAGCCCGTCTTACGCCTCGATCTGGAATACTGACACTTCTTAAAATACTACGATGGATGGTATCGGCTAAACCGCGATCGCCGAAATAATAAACCTCTAAACCACTAATATCAGGACGACCAGCCCCCATCGAATTGGCATGAATACTGACGAATAGATCGGCATTGGCCCGATTGGCCATATCCGTCCGTCCCTGTAAACTGACAAAATAGTCACTAGTACGAGCTAACATCACCCGAATCCCCTGTTGTTCTAGATAATTGGCCACATATTGGGAAATGGGCAGAATAATATCTTTTTCCTGAATTCCATTTAAGCCGATCGCCCCTGGATCTTTACCGCCGTGACCTGGATCAATAAAAACTAAACGACTGCCTCTATTGGGGCGAGGATAATTATTACTCGGTGGTGGATAGTTATTACTGGGCAGTGGAAAAGAATTATTCGGGGGAACATTGATCGGAATCGGCGTATTACCACTGGAAGGATTGTAAACTTGAGTTCCTCCTCCATAGAGCGGTCGAGAACCGCCCCCACCCCCCGGCGATATTTCCAGCGCCACTCGCCCATCGCTACCTTGAATAATGCGCCCAAAACGAGTTCCGATAGAAGGCTGTACTAGAATGGAGACGCTGTTAGTCCCTTCCTGACGAATCCGCAGTTGGTAAATAGGACTCGTGCGACCCAGTTGGGGGCCCTGTAAATTATCGATGAGTCGGGCATCATCGACGCGAATTTCATAGTCTCCCGATAGACGATTAAGGCTGCCTCTGGCTTGAATAGGGCGATCGGCACGGATGATTAACTGTCGATTATCCCTAGTCAGTTCTAAACCACTAATGGTCGCAATGTTGGGATTAGAAATGGTTGGCAGAGGATTGGGATTTAGACTTGAGAGGGTAGAAAGGGGAGTGCCAGTAGAGGGCGGCGGAGAAAAGTCCTGAGCCGCTTTCATTCCACCTCTTGGTAATAGGACAATGCCACCCAGACGGCTGTAATAGGCTTGCCAAGGAGGACTATCACGGTTAATGGTTAGGTTAATTTGCGGGCTATTTTCAGACGAGACAATGAATTGAATATCACTGACACCATATTGATTCATGGCAAAGGTCTGACCCGCTAAAGGCTTTGGGAAGGTTGCCCCCGGTAAAATAAAACTGATTGTCTGTCCGTCTTCACTGCGATTGGTGGTAATACTGCTATTGCTGCCATTGCGGTCTAGGCGAACAAAAATGCCATTCTGAGTGGGCTGAACATATTCGTTGTTTCCCGAACTAGTCGTCGCCGGATTATAGGAACTGGATTGGGGTCGGGGATTACCTGGATAGGACGGAGCCGTGGACTGAGGACGAGGCCAAGGATTGGGGTTGGAGGTTGGAGGCTGGGGATAAGCCGGCGGTGAGGTAGATTCAGGTAATCGCTGAGGTGTGGGTAACTCGATTGTCCATTGAGTGGGAGTGATGCCTCGCACTTTGACCTGTTGCGGATCGACGGTATAGCCAGGGGCTAACTCAATGACTAAACGAGTTGTAAAGGCATCAAATTGGGCCACGCGAACATTACTGACGACACCACCAATGGGTTGATTGACAGTTGATCTTCCCAAAGTAATGCCAGGGAGATCGACCACGACCCTTGTGGGGTTAGGGATCAACTGGGCAGTGGGTTGAACCCGATCATCGGTCGTAAAAACCAAACGATTTTGGGCTGATTCAAATCGCCAATAGACCAATTTACCGGCCTGGGCTGGAAGAGCATAAAGCAGTAGCGCGAGAAATGTAAGAACTAATCCGTGAAATTTGGACATCATGACTCCTAACATAGGATGCTCATTTAAGGCTGATAATTTTTCTGCTACCTCAATAACACCCGCTCAGGATAAGGTGTAGAGAAGCGATCGCGGAGGATTCACTTCGTAGTGCGCCAAAAAATTATCACAAAAAATGGCAGTATGACCTTGGGAGATGTTAACCGCAAAAGGGTTATAAATCAAGGGATAGTATGCCAGGTAAATCTGTGATTGGGAATCTATGCTCTCTCAAAAAAGGAGTGTGTGATGATTGATGAGCAGAGCAGAGGAAAAAGATGGCTCTCTGTCTGATGGAATAAATTCTGAGAAATGACGAATTTTTTGAGATTGCTGAACCTCAAGGCGAGATTGTTATCTAAAGACTGCCTAAAATATTTTCAAAATATTCTCGTTTTTTTAACAACAGTCATCCCGGCCCCTCAACTCAAACTAAAAGGTTCCAAAGACAAGAGAATCCCCTAATTCAATTGTTCAAGCTTCGTTAGGGGAAACTGAAGCCAACGAAGGAGGGGAGATTGATAGCAAAAATTTTAGCTAATTTGAGATCATAGAAACATAGATGGGAACCCATCATTAGATCCTATCGTTTTCTATGCCAGGGGATTAAATTTTACGATCTATTAGGTTGTATATTCGGCGTTAATACGAACATAGTCGTAGCTAAGATCACAACCCCAAGCGGTTCCGATACCTGAGCCATTGCCTACGCAAACGCCAATCAGGACAGTATCATCCTTGAGGTAGGCTCCTTCGGTAGCTGCTTTAAGATATTGACTCGCCGCCGCCCGATCAAAGGGTAAGGGTTGCCCGTTTTCCATGAGCAGAAAATTGCCTAATTTAATCTGTAGGTCTTCTTGACGAAAGGTTACACCTGCCCGACCGGCAGCCCCTGCAATTCTTCCCCAGTTGGGATCACGACCAAAGATGGCAGATTTGACAAGGGATGATCCGGCAATGGTGCGGGCAATTTTACGGGCGGCTTCATTATCAGATGCACCACTGACCTGAACTTCAATTAAACAGGTGGCCCCTTCGCCATCACGGGCGATCGCCTTCGCTAAATATTCACAAACGGCGGTGAGCATAGCTTCAAGTTTTTGGGCATTGGCACTAGCCTCGGTAATGGCGGGAGTACGAGATTGGCCATTCGCCAAAGCAATTAAACTGTCATTGGTACTAGTGTCACCGTCAACGGTAATTTGATTAAAGGTTTTATCCGCAGCCCGACTGAGCATTTGTTGCCAAAGTGAGGTGGATACCGCCGCATCACAGGTAATGAAGGCTAACATGGTAGCCATATTGGGGTGAATCATTCCCGATCCTTTGGAAATACCGCCAATTCTGACAGGACGGCCATCAATCTGGGTTTCCATGGCGATCGCTTTGGGGACTAAATCGGTGGTAATAATGGACTTAGCGGCCGCATCGCCGCCGGTTTCCGACAATTCTGACACTAATTGGGGAATGCCCTGCCGTAGAATATCCATTTTGATGCGTTGCCCGATCACACCAGTTGAGGCCAAGAGCACGGATTCCGAGGACAAATTCAGAGCTTCTCCCACTAATTCGGCACATTCAACAGCATCGTCCCATCCTTGTTTGCCTGTTCCCGCATTTGCCTGACCTGCATTGACCAAAACTGCCCTGGCACTGGCTTTGGACTGTAAGCGTTGACGACAGTAATCCACACAGGCCGCTCGTACTTGACTGGTGGTAAAGACTCCCGCCGCGATCGCCTCCGTGTCGGAGTAAATCAGAGCTAAATCGGGTGCACCGGATGGTTTTAAACCGGCTGTAATCCCAGATGCCTTAAACCCTTTAGGAGCGGTAATGTTGCCGTCAATGACTTGCCAGTCTGTCATGGGAGATTGATCCTGATTTTTTGCGTAAAAAGTTGATTATATCAGTTGACTTTGATGTCTTTGGATCGAGGAGAGGGAAGCGTTAACATTTCTTGACCTTTAAGCTAATCTCAAGATTGATGGATAATCTGGTTTTGAAATAAACGGCGATCGCTGAGATCAATTTTTGGGTAAATTTTCTAGTTTTTCTAACCAGAGTGCACCATTTCTATTTTATGCTAGATAGTCAAACCTTAATGCTTATTATCAGGCAACTAATTCGCAATAAGCTGTTCGATCACAGAGGAACAAAACTCTAGGAAATCGCGTTTTTAAAGACGACCATCTTGATTATCCAAAGGTTTTAAATTTTCCAGATAATAATAGAAATCTCGAAAAATAGGACATTTCTGGCAAAGAATTGTTTTTTCAATCAGCAATAATAAGTCAGGGCTATCTTCTGATTTTTTATATTGTTTACCTTGATCCTCGATTTTTTGCGAACTAGCTTCGATTAATAAGTTTGATAATTTCTCCTTACAAGCTTTTTTGTCAGGATCGTATTCTCCAAAGCTTTCAGGCTGATCAAAAGGCACTTTTTTCTCTGTACTTAGCCAGTGACGCATTCTTTCATGTCGTGCTTTAAATTTTTCAGCTTTGGCAAGAGTATGATCCCAATCTGCTATTATCCAAGCTTCAATTTCAGGAGCAGCAAAAGCAATATATCTATCAATATTTTCCACTTTGGGAATGTTAGCAATACAATCAAGGAATTGTTGATGTTGATGGTTTAAATTCCCACAATCTAAATCATCAATAACTAAAATTAAATCAGGTTTATGTTTTTCCTTTAAACACGCCAAGGGTAAATATTTTTGAATAGATTGAATTAAACTAGTATTACTAATGCCAAAGGTTGATTTTTTGTTAGGTTTTGCTCCTTTTTTTGTGCTATCGAAGGGAGTATAACGTCTGAAAACATAGTGAGGAAAAATTTTTTGTAAAAATTTAATTAACCCACCGGCTTCGGTTTCGCCTCCTCCTGCAAAGACCCAAATTACCATGGCCAACCTCCAACGGTGGGATCACCAACTCGATAAAGATCACCCAATTCCCAACCTTCTTCTAATTGAGGTTTTAAGACTTCAGGCGATAAAGGCTTAATGCCGTAATGATTAGCATCAGTAGGATAAAAACAATAAACATGTTCAAGGCTATCAGTAAATTTATCTAATAAATCCGGGCTATGGGTGGTGAGAATAATTTGCGTTTTTTCGGCAGCCTTTTTGATCCATTGAGCTAAGACTGATAACCAAGCAGGATGTAAACCTAATTCCGGTTCGTCGATAACTAATAAAGTCGGTAAGTTAGGAGAATGTAAAATCACAGCCCAGCAAAGCATTCTGACGGTTCCATCGGACATTTCATTGAGATAAAAAGGTTCATCATTTCCTTCTAAAAACCACTCTACTGTTAGGGACAATCTACCGACTCTGGCAGACCTAATTCGTCGAGTCTTAGGAAAGATAGATTGTATTGCTAAATTTAGAGCATCTTCAAAATCAATATCTCGACTGAGATTATCAACCACCAAAGCCAAATTATCTCCAGTCGTTGATAGAAAAACATCATCAGGCCCTATTTTAGGTTCTGAGTTACGAATAACTTGAAGGTTCATTTCATTGGAATTGTAAAAATGATAATTTCTATAAAGAGAACCTCGAAGTCGTCTTGGATTACCATGTAAAAAATTCAAAATTTCACCACTTTCCAAAAACTCTTCTTCAGTTCCACGATTATAAAAAATACCTGCACCAATTTTGGGAGTAGTATAATAATAACAATACAGGAGCGGTTCTTTGTTTTCTGCAAGATCGCTTCCCATGTAAAGACTTTCTCGTTCAATAAAAGACGGTGAACGACTGTCAACAGAGATTTTTGTGTCTAAAACAATCCTTTTCTCTTCCTCATTTCGAGAATATTTACTATAGAACCCATAAACAAAACGCACTTGACAAGGTAATGACAAATTAAGATTAGAAAAGCGACCCAATTGAGAAATTGCCGTCTCAACAGGGCTGTTCATGCTATTTATATCTCGTTTATTACCACCAGAACCTTCACTTAAAAATTTTAAATAACTGATTAAATTACTTTTTCCCGAACCATTCGGCCCAATAAAAATATTAAGATTCTTCAAGTCAACTTTACCGTCAAACTTGAGGTTTTTATAATTTTCGGTGTAGATAAAAGACAACATAATGAATTAACCTTTAACAAGTCTTTAGATTTTGTTGGATGTTTCTAGATAGAACTCTTTGTAATTAACTTTTTCACACGAGAAGAAATTAAGATATGGTTAATACATTAGAATATTCTCCCCCGAATCTGCGCACCGCGTAGCGGATCTCTGTGATATCGCCCATCATTAATCGAATCCAGCCAACTATCCGATCGCCGTTGAGGTTGATATTGCCACTTGAGGAGATGCACCATAATTCTTTCCATCTGGGAACCGATCGCACTGCGTTCACTTTTACCCAAATCCTCCACCTCCTCAATCAAATGCCCCCAATCAATCGCATCCCAACAACGTTCCCGCAAAAGTTGAGCCGTGTCCTTTGCCCAAAGAGTTAAATCGTGATCATAGGTAGTCCCCATAAACTTCTCCCCATCAGAATTTGGTTAAAAGATTTGCCTATTTTGATCTTAGCAACCCCACAAACATTAATTTCGTCATAACTTGGCTTAGAGATTATGCTAGGGACGGATCAGAAGTTGTCCCACACAAGCCAATTCCCCTGGACGAAGGGTTAAGGAGTCGATCGCCACATCGGTTCCTAAATCAATGGGATAATCCTGAATGGCATCCGTAAGGGGAGGAAAACCTTCTAAGCGAATCTCCTTCAGCAGTAAGCTTTGAGCATTGATCAGAATTAAACAGGCACAAAGTTTAAAAATTTGTTGTTGATGATCAGGAACAAGGAGAGTTCCCTCTAAACTAAAAGAATCCATTCCTAGTGTGATCGCCTGCCATTTCACCACAGAGGAAGCCAGAAATTCCTGGGGATTGGTAACACCCTGACGTTCTAATAAAGCAATCAATAATTCCGTCAAAGCATTGGCTAAAATGGTTGAAGAAAGCGAGTCTTGTAGATCGGTTTCCGTAAGCTTAACTTCTCCACTGACTTGAATGGGTTCCAATAGCTGCAACGGTTTCCCTTTAACGACTTGACCAATATTAATGCGAATATTTTCCCCTTGCAGTAACACCTGACCCAAACGCAAACCTTGATAAATAGCTCGACGAGTCTGGAGAGAAACCCCTGGGACATAACCTCGTAAAATCTGTCGATCCTGTCCCTGAATCTGAATTTCTAGCTCTTCAGCCTGTTCTACTTGGGAACGCAACCAAAGCCGTAAAGCAGGGGAAAGGATTTTACTAATCAGGTTAGAAGGGCTAAGGGCCATAGAATATTGGTTAGGATCGAATGACAAAAATTTTGTAACACTAAGTTTACAAGAGTTTATCAATAACTGAGTGACGCTACGACCTAGAGAAGATTAAACATGGCTGAACGGGTACAGAAAATTTTATCGCAGTGGGGAATTGCCTCCCGTCGTCATGCCGAGGAATTAATCCTGGCGGGTCGAGTGAAATTGAATGGCAAACTGGTCAAATTGGGAGATAAGGCCGATCCTTACCGTGATCGCCTAGAAGTGGATGGTAAACGGGTTGAATCAGCCACCAAACCGCCGTTAATTTACCTGCTTCTTAATAAACCGAAAGGAGTACTATCTACCTGCGATGATCCTCAAGCGCGAAAAACCGTGTTAGATCTACTTCCCAACCATTTACGAGACGGTCAAGGTTTACATCCAGTAGGACGATTGGATCGTAACTCCACGGGTGCTTTACTGCTAACCAATGATGGTGAATTAACCCAACGTCTCACCCATCCCCGTTATCATCTGCCGAAAACCTACGATGTGGTGATTGCTGGCCATCCAACGGAAGAGCAGCTAGAGGGCTGGCGAAAAGGGTTAATGCTGGATGATAGTTTAACTCTGCCGGCTCAGGTGGAAGTGGTGGATTGGGATCGTTCTCAAACCCAGCTTGAAGTTAAACTGACCGAAGGGCGCAACCGTCAAATCCGGCGCATCGTTGAGGAAATTTTTAAGTTGGAGATCCTCAAGCTTCATCGTCGGGCGATCGGTGAAATAAAGCTTAATTCATCTCAAGAACGATTAGCCAGTGGTCACTACCGCCGTTTGCAACCCTCTGAAATTCGCTTTTTGAAACGTCATGTCAATCTAGAACAGGGATTTCAAAAGCCGACGCTCAATCGTCGAAAACGCTAACCCTGGGAGTCATCATCGCTAAAAAATTTAGATTTTGTTAAGAATTGGGATTGGACACAGCCCCGATTTCCTTTAAGATAGTGTAAGTTAAGAAAAGTAAAGATTTCTCACAATTGCTTCAAACTTCTGCTCCCCTACCGGAAAGTGGTCTTTTAAGAAGAGGTGAGGAATCACAAATCTCGTACTTATATATTATTCGGAGATCGGTGCCATGACCATAGCAGTCGGACGCGCCCCAGCAGAACAGGGTTGGTTTGATGCCCTCGATGACTGGCTAAAGCGCGATCGCTTCGTATTTATTGGTTGGTCTGGGTTACTTCTATTTCCCTGTGCCTTCCTTGCCCTCGGTGGTTGGTTAACTGGAACCACCTTTGTCACCTCTTGGTACACTCACGGGTTAGCCAGTTCCTACCTCGAAGGTGCTAACTTTTTAACCGTTGCGGTTTCTTCTCCCGCCGATGCTTTCGGTCACTCCATTCTCTTTTTATGGGGCCCTGAAGCCCAAGGTAATTTTACTCGCTGGTGTCAAATCGGTGGTTTGTGGCCCTTTGTGGCTCTGCACGGTGCTTTTGGGCTGATCGGCTTTATGCTGCGTCAGTTTGAAATTTCCCGTCTAGTAGGCATCCGTCCCTATAACGCGATCGCCTTCTCTGGCCCCATTGCCGTCTTTGTCAGTGTCTTTTTAATGTACCCCTTGGGTCAATCTAGCTGGTTCTTTGCCCCTAGTTTTGGTGTAGCTGGAATTTTCCGCTTCATTCTCTTCCTCCAAGGTTTCCACAACTGGACGCTTAACCCCTTCCACATGATGGGTGTTGCCGGTATCCTGGGTGGTGCTTTACTTTGTGCCATTCACGGTGCAACGGTAGAAAACACCCTGTTTGAGGATAGTGATCAAGCCAATACCTTCCGTGCTTTTGAACCGACCCAAGCAGAAGAAACCTATTCAATGGTGACAGCGAACCGTTTCTGGTCTCAGATTTTCGGGATTGCTTTCTCCAACAAACGCTGGTTACACTTCTTTATGCTTTTTGTCCCTGTGACGGGTCTGTGGATGAGTGCAGTCGGTATCGTCGGTTTAGCTTTAAACTTGCGTGCCTATGACTTTGTTTCCCAGGAATTAAGAGCCGCAGAAGATCCCGAATTTGAAACCTTCTATACCAAAAACATTTTGTTAAATGAAGGTATGCGAGCTTGGATGGCTCCGCAGGATCAACCCCACGAAAACTTTATTTTCCCAGAAGAAGTTTTACCTCGTGGTAACGCTCTCTAAGTTAATCGACTGATTTTAGATTTGAAGGGTAGTTAATCGCTGCCCTTTTTTGTTGACTTATTCATTTAAGATGAGATTATGCCTTGCTGTAAATTTTTCGTTGATTATGTCTGGTGTTATCACGGAAGTCTTATCATACCTTTTGCAATGAAAAGCTATCAACAAATTATTGACAGGTAGAAAAACTCTATCGTAGAAATTTAGTATAATGAGTTCTGTATTGAATTTGTCAAGTCGGGATAAATAAACTAGTCAAAGGGGAAATAACCTTGCAAACTATAAATTTTAATCGTTAAGTAGGTCAACCAAATAAAGCGTAAAATGGAAAGAGACTAAAAAAGTAGAGAAAGTAAATGCCTGCTCCCCTCAAAATTAGTTTAACCAAGGAAGAAGAAATAACGCTCCGAGAACTAAGCTA
>JAYKJI010000154.1:0-23570 GCA_035285405.1 Snowella sp.
TAGCTTAGTTCTCGGAGCGTTATTTCTTCTTCCTTGGTTAAACTAATTTTGAGGGGAGCAGGCATTTACTTTCTCTACTTTTTTAGTCTCTTTCCATTTTACGCTTTATTTGGTTGACCTACTTAACCATAGACGAAATACAGGAGCAGCTTCTTGGTTAAGATAGCCAATATTTTAGATCAATTGCACTACTCTTTTAGTTAATTCCTAAAAGTGTCAAAATGGGTAAGCGATCGCGTTCAAATTCCTCTGCCGCACTGCGAAGATAAGCCAGATTTTCCTCCTCTGTTTCGAGGGTCTTACCTTCCGTAACGACTTTTTTACCTTGACTAGAAAGCACCTGCCAAAGAAATTCAGAGCCACTTTGTTTACGAGATTTAGCCAGTAATAATAGCTGTTCCAAGCGATTAACGGCCACACCAGTACCTACTAATGGTGAAGCTAAATAATTCATCTCGTCGCTATAGAGAGCTTTTGTTTTGACGGCCATATTAAAAGCATCAGTAGATTTTTGCCGTTGCTTACGAGTTGTCTCATTTACTGCGGGATGAATATAACCAATGCTAGTCAAAATAATGAGAGCTTGATAAAGACTATTAAGAGAAATATGTTGGGTTTTAGGATTATTTTGCAATTCTCCCAAGGTCAAAGCTCCTGTAGCTAAAGTTGTACAAATTGGCTCATAGATTTCTTCTTGAAGTTTAACTTCCCCTAGGGGAAACTGATGTTCAAACTTTATATTCACTGAGGCAGTGACTAAGGCAAATCGTGCATTTTGGAGTTGTTTAACTTGTTCCTGAGCCGTAAGTAATAATTTACCTCGTCCAAAAATATCCCGACGAAATTGAGTATTCAGACAGAAATCCCGCACAACTTCCCGAAAGAGGGGATCGCTAACTTGAGCTAATTGTGCTTGCGCTACGGCGGAAAGATTCACCGCATCCACATGGTCTATTAAATGAGCAGAACCAATAAAATTTAATTTAGCAACTTCGAGTTCCTTGGCAACTTCATCGAAGTAAAAAGAATTCCATTCTTCATTAAAATATTCATGGGCTAAATACTGACGATTCTGGCTTTTTAAGGCCTCCAGGCGCTTTTGAACACTTGGATTTTGAGTAAAATAATTTGCATTGGCATCTAATAATTGTCCCGTAAAATTTAGTGCTTGTTCAATACGATTGAGAATGGGTTCAGATGATCGTTGACCATAACGGAGCATCAAAGCTTGCATTGGCATTGCCGCAGACCAGCCAGGCAATGCATTATAGGAAATATAAACTAAGCCACCAACATTAAGTCTTTTTCGGATAAAATCAACAATCGCTTGACGGTTTTTTTGACTAATCCAGCTATAAATTCCGTGTAGCACAATAAAGTCAAACTGGGGCAATTCCTGATTAATAAATTCTTCAAAGCTATCATCAAAGAAATGCACATTGCGAGTACTTGCCGCTTCTGCTAAAGTTTTTGCTTCAATAATATGGCTAGGATTAAAATCATTGGCATAAAATTCAGCTTGGGGATAGGCGGCGGCTAATAAATTTGTAGAATAGCCCCGACCACAAGCAAGTTCGCAATAGTTAAAAGATTCAGTCAGGTTAGGAAGCTGAATTGACTTGAGAGCAGAGGCAAATGCCAGCTTAAGAGGACTCAGTTCTCCATAGAATCCATAGGTATAATTTACTTCTGCCACATAGCCTTCATTCCAAACCATAATAAAATTCGTTCCCTTATAATCAAAAAGCTTCCGCCCCTTGGGGCGAGGAATTATACCCACGTTAGATTACAACACTCTCCTTGACAATGTATGTCTTTTTTTTTGTGAGGAGATGGGCGCAACTCACATATATCAATCCATTCGCCAACTTAGTCCAGAGAGTAAACTAAAGAGTTTTTTTCAATAGGTCATCTTTCTGTTGATTTTTTCGGCAATCGCTTGACAGCAAGTAAGATTTATGTACAATCATCTTGTAGAGTATAGCTTTAAATCTGCTGTCTCTTGTCAAGATTTTATCAAGACTTTATTGTAATCAGTCAAGTCACTTTTAACAAAAGTCCATAGAAGTCCTGGTTTTTTGCTTTTTGTTTGCAACTGTTCCATCCTGAACACAGGGATGCTATTATAGAGGAAAGTTTGACAAAAGACTGCTTAGTCTATATAATGAAACTCGTTTTCTTTTCATTGTTTACCCATTTAGAGGAGTGAAGCTAAGATTATGGCTACAGATTCAAATACAATAGTTGGCTTATACGTAATATACTATGGGCGATCACCGGATCCTTCTGGTTTAGCCTTTTGGGAACAACAGCCTCTTTCTGCAACACAAATCGCAGCCGAGTTTGGTACATCTGCTGAAGCAAAACAGCTTTATCCTTTTCTCGCTGCACCGACGATCGCTAGCCCTACAGAGTTTATTACCCAAGTTTATGAAAATGCTTTCGGCCGTGTACCTGATGCGGGCGGTCTAGCTTACTGGACTCAGTTCCTTCAGACCAACAATAGTCCTACGGACATTGCGACCTTCATTTTAACCGTTGCCGAAGCTGCTGTAGGGTCTGATGCAGTGACTCTTCAAAACAGAGCTGATGTCGCGTTAGATTTCACCACCAAAGCAGTTAATGGTAACGTGACCTTTGATCAAGGTGTTGCCTCTACTTCTAATCAAATTATTGCCACTGTTACATCTGACCCTGCTACTGTAACGGCCGCCGAGGAACAGTCAACCATAGCGATCGCTGATATTATTGCAGGCGGTGGCGGCGGCGGTGGCGGTCGAACCTTCACTCTATTGGAAAATGGTGCTTTCTTGTCCACAACCGATAGCAATAAAGTAACACCTGCTAATCAATTCCTTTCTGCCAGTAATGACACCGTTAATGCCGCAATCTATGCTGACGGAAGTAGCATTCTGGATCCAAGCACATCGGATGCAGATGTTTTGAATGCCATCGTTACTGGATTTGTTCTGCCCAACGTCAGCAATATTGAAACCATCAACCTGACTGGTGCGGCGGGTGCAATTAATCTCGTTGCCACGTCAGGCGCGAAAGTTATCAATGTTGTCAAAGGTTCTTTGGAGATTCGTTCATCTGATACGGCCCCCATTGAATTGGCATCTGGTTACGCAGATACCCTAACCCTCACTGGCTCTTCTTCTGTCGTTGGTGTCAATGGTTCCAAAGGTTTCTCCTTCGTAAACTCTTCCGACAACACGGCTAATCTTAATATCAAAGAAGATTCCGTGATCACCAAGTTGACTCTTAATGGTCAAAGCAAAGTTGTTGTTACGGGAGACAAAAACCTAACCGTTTCATCTGCCCTTGATAGTTTTTCTGATACGTTTGATGCTAGTGCATTGAAAGGTACTTTAAGTTTCACTGCTGGTGAAAATTTTGGTGGTTTTGGCTCTGAGGCTTCGGTAACTGGTGGGACTGTCGATGATACCTTTACTTTTGTTGCCACAACAAGCCAAATTAATGGCGTAACTCTTGATGGTGGAACAGGTAAGGATGCCTTGACTGTTAAAGTCGGAAACACTCCCACTGCCCTTGATTTAGTGACGAACGTCGAAACTATCACTTTCCAGCAGGCAGGAACCGTAGATGTCCCATTGACTACAACCATTACGACGGTTGATGATCTTGTTGCTAAAGGCGCAACCTTGGCTGTTGATGCTTCGGTATTCACGACCGACTCCTTCTCCTTCAAGGGAGCCGCAGAAACAGACGGTTCCTTCAATATCAAGATTGGTGGAGATAAAACAACAGTCAACACCGTTATTGGTGGTGACCTCGGTGACACGATTGTCGCCAGTGCTGGCACGGATTTGTTGACTGGTGGCAAAGGTGCAGATACCTTAACTGGTGGTACTGACGTTGCTGGTGTATTTGATACCTTTGCGGCTACAACCCTTGATCAAAGTATTGGTTATACCTTTGCGAATGGTAGTGTTGTCGGTACAATTGATAACAAAGATACCCTTACATTTAAGGGCAGCGTTGTTGATATGATCACCGACTTCAAAGATACTGATGTCCTTCAACTGAGTGGTGGCGCTGGTTTTGCTGCAACTAACTTAAATGGTTCCGGTGATGGTACTACGTTGTTTGCTGGAACAAATTACTACCTATTAGGAAGCTATAGCGGTGGTACGTTCACGGTTGATAATACAGCCACTGGTACAGATACTTTAATCCTTCAAGGAGATGGTAGCCAGTTTGATACCATCAACGGCAATCTTACTGGTATCGTTCTACAGGGTGTGAAAAATCCTCTTGGTGGCGCGAATTTTGTTTAAATCTCATTCTGTTTCTTAAAAAACGCTTACAGTCGGCCCTTGAGGTCGGCTGTTTTTCTTATGAATAATATTTCTCAATGATTACAACAATTGATTTGGGCCTTCACGAAAAGAAAGTATTCTCTCAAAATGGCGAGGACGGCATTATTGCAAAGCTTTTTGAAATTATTGGTTTTAGTAATAATTACACTGTCGAAATCGGCGTAGAAGCTGGCATCGAATGTAACACTCGCCTTCTCAGAGAAAACAATCATTGCCAAGGAATCCAGTTAGATGGCAATCATGAAAATCTGAGCCAAGGTCTTTATCAAGAATTTGTTACTGCCGAAAATATTAATTCACTTTTTGCTAAATATCATGTACCCAAAGAATTTGATCTGCTTTCTATTGATATAGATGGCAATGATTTTTATCTTTGGTTGAGTTTACACACTTTTTATCAACCAAGAGTGGTTGTTGTTGAATATAATTCATCTCTTTTACCTCATGAAGATAAGGTTGTGCAATATTCTTCTCAAGGTTGCTGGGATGGAACAAATTATTTTGGAGCGAGTATTCTAGCTTGGCAAAATTTAGGAACTTATAAAGGTTATTGTCTTGTTTATGCTGAATCTAACGGAATTAATCTTTTCTTTATACGCCGAAATATTTTAGAAAAACTAAATATTACCTTCCTAAACATAGATTCCCCGACACAACTCTATCGCCCTCCTAACTACGAAGGCTTCAGAGCCGATAATCACCCATCAAAAGGTCATCCTCCCGATCCGCTCAAGCGTCCCTATTTAACTTCTCATGAAATTTTAAACACAGGTAAATTTAAAGATAATAGAGCCATTACCTATCAATTTATTGCCTATCCCGATACTAAAATAAACTTTACAAAAGAGACATCAGATTTACTTCATCCCAAAATTTTTCGACAAGGCTTTTATTTGCCAGAAAAAGAATTTACCTGGCTTGATGGTTCCTATGCTTTCTTTGCGATCAAACTAGATTTATTCTCTGATGCTCTGCTAGAATTCAAAATTTTCACTGCTCTTTTGTCTCATCAAAATTCTACTCTAGAAGTCGAAGTTTGGATCAATAATATCTTAATGGATATTTGGACTTTTCAATATAATCGGTTGCCCGATAAATTAAATCAATTTGTGTATTGCCCCTCTCGATTACTGGCTGAAAATGATGGTATTATTACCATTGAGTTTAAGATCGAAGGTTCATCCTCTCCCAAACAGTTAGGCTTAAGTCATGATAAACGTCATCTGAGTATTGCTTTTTCTCAGATTCGCTTCTACAATCTAACTCAGTCATTAACATAAACCCCCATTAAAACAATGAACTTGATAGATCCCTTGCTAGATACAGATTACCATGTTAATTAATCCAGAAGATATTATCGATGTTTGCTATGAAACTCTACTACAAAGACCTTCTGATCTAGAAGGAAAACAATATTATTTAAGCCAAATGCGATCGGGGCAACCCCTTCGGCAAATTCTAAAATCGTTTCTAGATTCTCTTGAATTTAAACAAATTTGGCAAAAAGAAGATTCTAGTCAGCCTTCGGCTCACGGGGTTCTGGTTAAAACAAATTATAAAGACTCTTATTTACTCTATCCTGCTTTTGATCAAGTGCAATTGAAAGATGCCCTAGAGGGTAATCCTTTTGCGCTAACTGATTTCCTTGCTTGTATGAACTTTCTTAAGGAACAAAACTATCTGATTCAAGAAAAATCTTCTTTTTTAGATTTAGGTGCTAATGTCGGTTCTACCTCTGTTTATGCTTTAAAAGGAGAATTTTTTGAGCGAGCTATTTGTATTGAAGCCTCTACCCTCAATTATCAGTTTCTTGTTCTCAACTCTCAAATTAATCAATTAACTCAAAGTTTTCAATTATTCAATTATGGATTAGCAAACTTTAATGGTACTGGTTTATTGACTTGCAATCCTGATAATTGTGGTGACTTTCGTATTCAACCAACGACTCAAATTCCCACAAAAAATCTTTTCAACGAAGAAAACTATACTCAGGAATTGATTGATTTTATAACTCTTGATGAGTTAATGCAACAAAATATTCTCAGACCACAAGACATTGGTTTTATTTGGATTGACTGTCAGGGTAGTGAGAGTTTGGTTTTTTCAGGGGGAGAAAAGTTCTTTGCTCAGGTATCCGCTCCACTATACGTCGAGTTTTGGCCCTACGGAATTAATCGACTCGCTGGAAGAACAGCTTATTTAGATTTTATAGAGCAGTATTCCAGAGAGATTTGGAGACTGGTTGATGGAAAATTTCAGTTAATTTCTATGGATTTTCTGAGAGAATTTTATGCTCAAAACGCAGAAACAGGAAAATACATAGATATCTTAGTTTTGCCCAAGCTTGGAGTTGCAAAAATAAGATTAATGTGATACTCTTATTTCCAGTTAATTTAATTTAAATTTTTCATGGAATTTGAAAATCATGGACTTGAAATTTCTGCCGACTGGATTACTGCCCAGTTAAGAGCAGAAATTCGCCGTCAACACATAATAGATTTGACTATAAGTTCTTCTGTTGATATTTTAGTTCAAGATCGGGGATTGAATGATAAAGAAGACAGTGCTTTTCTGGGTCATACATCTCTTCTCAAAGTTTCTTTGAATATTGGAGAATTATTAATAACAGAACCGAGTGATTCCAGTTATCTATCCACTCAGTTAAACTCTATTCAAGATTTAGTTAGTCTTGCCGAATCTAGATCCCAAGTACGGGAAAGCTTACCAATTAAGCGTAGTCTTCTCTATTTTTTTCTGCGGCCATTCCAATATGTAATCCTAAAACTTTTTAATCTTATTTTTCGGGATCAACGCGAAGTTAATGCTAACATTCTATTATCATTGAGGGAATCTGTTTCTCTCAATCAACGAATCATGGAACAAGTTAATGCCCTGCGCTCTGAGTCTAATCGAGACCTGAAGCATTTTGTTAATGTTTTTCGAGACTTAGCTAGCCAGATTAATGGCTCTATACAAAGCCAGTCCGATAATCTATTCCGCAGTTATCAGCACCTTCAGTCTCTGGAACATCAATTCACTCAAAATATCAATACCATCAATGAGCAATTAAACCAAAGACTTGATAATGTTAATGAGCAATTCACTCAAAATATCAATACCATCAATGAGCAATTAAATCAAAGACTTGATAGTGTAAATGATGAACTTAAGAAAAGAATTTATGAACATTCAGAAGCATTGTATGACTACCTACAAAAACTAGGGCAATTAGAACAAAAAATTCAAAATATTGATGACCGAAACTTACGCAATGGTAATTTTTTAAGAAGTGACCTTATTCAACAAAAACGGCTCTTGACCTTATTTCTCGAAGATGCACAAAAACGTTTACCAGAGAAGTTTGAGCAGTCAGAAATACAGTTTTTTTCTGAGCAGATTACTCATTCTTTGGATGCTTTATATATTGCTTTTGAAGATCAGTTTCGAGGAACTAATTATCAAATTTCTCAAAGATTATCTATTTATTTGCCTTTTCTGGAAAATGCTGATATAAGTCCTACTGATGACTTGATTGTGGATATTGGCTGTGGACGAGGTGAATGGTTATCCTTGTTATCAGAAAATGGCTATCAGGCGATCGGAGTAGATACCAATACTATCGCGATCGAGCATTGTCAACAGCTTAATTTTAGAGCTATTCACAGTGATGCCATAGAGTATCTAAAAACGCTCCCCGATAATAGTGTTGCGGCAGTAACGGGGTTTCATATTATTGAACACCTTCCGTTTAATGTTTTAGTAACATTATTAAATGAAGCCTATCGAGTTGTTCGCCTTAATGGGTTAGTGATTTTTGAAACGCCGAATCCGAGTAATGTTATAGTTGGGAGTTGTAATTTTTACTTTGATCCAACCCATCTTAATCCCCTTCCTAGCCTAACAACTGAGTTTTTAGTTCAGTACGCGGGTTTTTCTTCTGTCACTATTTTGCCCCTTCATCCTTCTACGGCATCAGTATTAGCAGACGAGTCTGAAGTCGCTCAACGATTTAATGAATATTTCTATGGCCCCATGGATTATGCAATCGTTGGTTATAAATTAACATAAGCCTAATTAAACCTATGCGTATTCTTTTAGCAACTGTCCAAGCTCCCTTTATTTACGGTGGAGCAGAAATTTTAGCAGATGAACTGTGTAAAGCTCTTCAATCTTCAGGACATGAAGCAGAAATTATTGCCATTCCTTTCCAAGTCTATCCACCAGAACGAATTCTGGATACCATGTTAATCAGTCGCTTGCTGGACGTAGAAAGCTTTAATGGTAGTCGAATTGACAGAGTGATTGGTTTAAAATTTCCCGCTTATTTAATGCCTCACTCTTGTAAGGTATTGTGGCTACTTCATCAACATCGTCAAGCCTATGAATTGTGGGGAGACCCTATTTATGGGGGATTAGAGCGTAGTCCAAATGGGTTGCAAGTTCGAGAAAGCATTGTTCATGCAGATAATCGTGTTGCATCAGAATGTCGTTCGATTTTTACGATCTCTCAGACAGTAGTTGATCGTCTAAAACAGTTTAATAATGTGGATTCAATTGCTCTTTATCACCCTCCTCAAAATGCAGAATTGCTACACTGCGATCACGAAGAAGGCTATTTCTTTTTTCCCAGTCGAATGAATGCGATTAAACGGCAGGATCTAGTTTTAGAAGCCTTGGCTAAAACACTCAATCCCGTCAAAATCATTTTTGCTGGCCAGCCAGAAGGTAACTTTGAAGAGCTACTGACGCGAAAAGTAAAAGAGTTAGAATTAGGCGATCGCGCCATTTTTGTAGGTCGAATAAACAATGAAGAAAAAATAGAATATTATGCAAAATCATTAGGTGTTATTTATACTCCTTTTGAAGAAGATTATGGTTATGTCACTCTAGAGGGAATGTTAAGTTCTAAGCCAGTCGTTACTTGTCGTGATTCTGGGGGCCCTTTAGAATTTATTCGAGATCGAGAAACTGGACTAATTACAGAACCTAATCCTCTTTCTCTTGCCCAAGCGATTGATGAACTTTGGGAAAATCGCACATGGGCGACCAAATTAGGACAGTCGGCTCTTTCCTATTACCGGAGTTTAAATATTACTTGGTCTAATGTTCTTCAACATCTCTTAGCGTAAATCTAACATGAAACTTAATTGGTTCTCTCCACTTTTCCCAGCAAAAACAGATATTGCCCACTACACTTTGCGTCTTTTACCAGCTCTAAGTCAGCAATGTGAGGTTGAACTTTGGACTACTAACGATAATTATGACTCCAAGATCAATGAACTAGCGCGTGTTAATGTCTATGATCTAAATGCTATAAATTGGTCTCAGATTAATCAGGCAGACATCAACATTTATAATATCGGAAATAATCAAGAATTCCATCAAGCTATTTGGAAAGTAAGTCAACATTGTCCAGGAATTGTTGTTCTTCATGATTTAAGATTACAAGGCCTATTTGGTGGAATTTATAAATCGGAGAATGATCTGGATAGTTATTTACAACAGATGCTATATTACTATGGCCCAGATGGTCGAAAAATCGGGGAATTATTTTGGAAGGGGGAAATTTCTGGAGATTTTGTGGTGGAGCAATTCCCATTGACTCCTCTAGCAATCCGAAATGCAAAAGGAGTGATTAGCCATAGTCACTATGCTTATCAAATGCTTAAAGAGCAAAATTTATCTTCAACGGGTTATATCCCTTTACCCTACTCCACGATTAAAAAATCACCAAATGTTGTAGAGCGGTTAAATAATCATCCATATCAGCTAATTATTTTTGGTTTTATTAGCACCAATCGACGATTAGAGACTATTCTAGAAGCATTAGCGAGTTTTTCCAATAAATCTTGCTTTAAACTAGATATTTATGGAGAAATCTGGGATACAAGTTATATTCAACAGAAAATTCAGAATTTAGGACTAACGGATTTAGTTACAATCAAAGGCTTTGTCCCTGAAAATGAACTAGACAAGGCATTAAGCCAAGCGGATATTTCCTTTAACTTACGCTATCCGACGATGGGGGAGGCATCAGCCAGCCAATTACGGATTTGGAGTCACGGATTACCAAGTCTTGTCACTCCAGTAGGATGGTATGCCGACTTGCCAGAAAATACAGTTGCCTATGTTCGCATTGGAAATGAAATAGAAGACATACATTATCATTTACAACACTATATTGAGAATCCCGACAACTATCATGCCATAGGAAAAAATGGACAATCATGGCTGATAGAAAATCATCAGCCAGAGTTGTGCGCGACTGCGATGCTTAAATTTATTACTGAAGTTTGCCAAGCATCCTTATATCCAACAGCACGTTATCTTATAGAAAAATCAGTAAGAGAGATGCAAGACTATTTTAAATCTGATACCTATAGTTTAGATTTACAAAGATTAGCCCAAGTAATTTATTTTTTTAGATAGTGGCCTCTCCTAAAGTCATCATTGATGGTGTATTCTTTCAAATTAACCAGACAGGTATTGCTCGCGTCTGGAAAAAGCTATTAGAAGAATGGAAAAAATCTAATTTTTCTAAGCATATTATTGTAATTAATCGAGGTGATACTGCTCCAAAAATAGATGGTATTCGTTATTGTTCTATGCCTCTTTATGATTATAGAGAGAAAGCCCTAGAATCAGAGCGGTTACAAGCAGTTTGTGATCAATTTCAAGCAGATTTATTTATTTCTACCTACTATACAACTCCTTTATCAACTCCTTCTATTTTAATGGTTCATGATATGATTCCAGAGGTAATCCAATTAGATTTACAAGAGCCTTGTTGGCAGGAGAAATATTATTCTATTCTTTATGCTAACCGATATATTTGTGTCTCTCAAAACACAGCAAATGATTTATTAAAATTTTATCCTCATATTGATAAATCTCTAGTTAATGTCATTTATAATGGTATAGATGAAACTTTTGAAACTGCATCTGATTCGGAAATTTTAGGAATAAAACAAAAACTAGGAATTAAATTACCTTATTTTCTATTAGTCGGTTCCCGTATGAGCTTGAAAGGATATAAAAACACTATTCTTTTTTTTAAGGCATTAGCTAAATGGGAGGATTCACAAAAAATTGCTGTTGTATGTGTAGGTGGGGAACCAGAGTTAGAGAAAGAATTATCAGTTCTAGCGGATGCAGTAAAAATTCATTTAGTTAGAGTCGATGATAGAGATTTGAGAGCTATTTATTCAGGTGCGATCGCCTTAATCTACCCATCTTTATATGAGGGTTTTGGCTTACCCATCTTGGAGGCGATGGCCTGTGGTTGTCCTGTAATCACTTGTCGCAATTCTTCTTTACCTGAAGTGGCAGGAGACGCAGCCATTTATGTAGATGAATATGATGTAGCAGAAATGATTCAAGCGATTGAACAGATTCAAATTCCCATCGTTCGTCAAAAACTTATTCAAACTGGATTGAAACAAGCTCAGAAGTTCTCATGGAAGATGATGGCTGATCAAGTATATTTGACTTTTATAGATATGATTCAGTCATTAAATACTGAGCAAATTTCAAGAACTCGATTTTCTTTACTCTGGCAAGAATTGAGGAAAGAACAAATTAAACTAGAGCAACTTCAAAAACAACAAATCTCTCAAAAACCATCGCATATAGAATCCTATTTAGAAGAGATAGCCACACTCCAAAAATCATTAAAACTAGCACAATTAGAAATTGAGGCAATGAAAACGAGTAAGTTTTGGAAATTTCGCTCTTTATGGTTAAAATTCAAAGCGTTGATTGGGCTACGCCTTTAAGTCTATTAATCTTTCACCTTGTTAAATACACAACAAAGATCGGTTGTTTTGCTGGTTCAGTTCCTAGTGCAATCCTCTTGGATGCTGACAGTATCAATCTCTGTGTGGTAAAGCTGTTAGTGGACTGATCTATAGATATGAGTGTTTTCAACTGGTAAGGTTCTCACTATCTAAAACCCATAGACAAGGGGCTTAAGACCTTTATTACAAGACTTTCAGCAAAATTTGCAATTTAAATTCGTAACAGCTTATGATCTTTTCCTACCTTTTAGTACTTAAAGGGGTTCGACCAATTCTTGGGTTTAATGAACTAATACGATCATTTCTACAGCTTCTATCTCTACCATAGGCATAATCTCTGACTGAACACCGACTTATTGCTCAGACCAGGCTATACTAAGCTAGGAATTTTATTTACAATCCTCATCAATCACTTTCCTATTTCGTTAAAAACGAAACCCATTCGGCAATATGAACGCAGGAATTGATCTTAAAAGTAGTTTTATTGAATCCCTTCAAGCTTTGGGATTATCCTCTGGGTTAGCCAAGGCCTTCTGGATTCCCCTCCCCTCGATTCTGATGATTATTGGGGCTACCGTTGGTGTTTTAGTAGTTGTCTGGCTAGAGCGAAAAATCTCTGCCGCCGCCCAGCAACGGATTGGCCCTGAGTATGCTGGCCCCTTAGGTGTTCTTCAGCCTGTGGCCGATGGCATTAAATTAGTTTTCAAAGAGGACGTGGTTCCAGCCCTAGCCGATCCTTGGCTTTTTACCCTCGGCCCAGTGCTAGTAGTACTTCCCGTGTTTTTGTCCTATCTCATTATTCCTTTTGGACAGAATTTGGTCATTACCGATTTGAATGTCGGTATTTTTCTCTGGATTTCCCTGTCTAGTATCGCCCCCATCGGCCTGTTAATGTCGGGTTATGCCTCCAATAACAAGTATTCTTTGCTGGGAGGACTACGGGCCGCAGCCCAATCCATCAGCTATGAGATTCCCCTTGCCTTTGCGGTATTAGCCATTATCCTGATGTCTAATAGCCTTAGTACTATCGACATTGTTCAGCAACAGTCAGGTTATGGCATTCTGGGTTGGAATATCTGGCGACAACCGGTTGGGTTTCTGATTTTTTGGATTGCGGCCTTAGCGGAATGTGAACGCCTACCCTTTGACTTACCAGAAGCAGAAGAAGAACTAGTGGCCGGTTATCAAACAGAGTATGCGGGCATGAAGTTTGGCCTCTTCTATGTTGGTTCCTACGTAAACTTGGTCTTATCTGCCTTGGTTTTTTCGATCCTTTATCTAGGCGGCTGGGGATTTCCGGTTCCTCTGGAAAAATTTGCCGACTGGTTAGGAGTCAGTGAAACCACCTCCTGGCTTCAGGTATTAACGTCTTCCCTCGGCATTATCATGACGGTTTTCAAATCCTACTTCCTGATCTTTATCGCTATTTTGCTGCGTTGGACAGTGCCCCGTGTGCGAATTGATCAATTGCTGAATCTGGGCTGGAAGTTTTTATTGCCGGTTTCCTTAGCAAATCTTTTAATCACCGCTGCCTTGAAATTGGCCTTTCCCTTTGCCTTTGGCGGTTAAATCATCCCCTATCTTCTTTTGTTTTTCACTGTTTTGCCGAATTTTTCAGGATTCAGATCTTATGTTCAACGTCCTTAAACAAGTTGGTGATTACGCCAAAGAGACCTTGCAAGCGGCTAAATATATTGGCCAAGGTTTGGCTGTCACCTTTGATCACATGAGCCGTCGTCCGGTAACGGTACAGTACCCCTACGAGAAGTTAATTCCCTCAGAGCGTTTTCGGGGTCGTATTCACTTTGAATTTGATAAATGTATCGCTTGCGAAGTCTGTGTTCGGGTCTGTCCGATCAATTTGCCCGTTGTCGATTGGGAATTTAACAAGGCCATTAAGAAAAAACAACTCAAGCACTACAGTATTGATTTCGGGGTTTGCATTTTCTGCGGAAATTGTGTGGAGTATTGTCCGACCAATTGTTTATCGATGACGGAGGAATATGAACTCGCGGCCTATGATCGCCATGAGTTGAATTACGATAACGTTGCTCTCGGTCGTTTGCCTTATAAAGTGACTCAGGATCCCATGGTGACTCCCTTGCGAGAACTGGCCTATTTACCGAAGGGCGTGATTGAACCCCACGATTTACCGAAAGGCAGTCAACGGTCTGGTCAACATCCTGAAGACTTGGCGGCTAAACCCTAACGAGTCTTTTTTCTGTCAACTATCACGATTTTCAGGAGATCGCAAAACGGTGAATTTATCAGAAGGCGTTCAATTCGTATCCTTTATTATTTTGGCAATGATGGTGATTGGGGCCGCCCTAGGGATTGTCCTACTTTCCAATATTGTTTATTCCGCTTTTTTGCTGGGGGGTCTGTTTATCAGTATTTCCGGCATTTATATTTTGCTAAATGCGGATTTTGTGGCGGCGGCCCAGATCTTGATTTATGTGGGAGCGGTCAATGTCCTAATTCTCTTTGCCATTATGTTGGTGAATAAGCGGGAAGATTTTTCCAAAATTCCAGGACGCTGGATTCGTCAGGGAGCTACCGGCTTGGTTTGTACCGGAATTTTTGCTTTATTAGGAACCATGATCTTAATTACCCCTTGGCAACTGGATACGCGATCGCCGTTAGAAAGTAATACGGTTATTGCCATTGGCAAACATTTCTTTAGCGATTTTCTGTTGCCCTTTGAGTTAGCGTCGGTATTATTATTAATGGCGATGGTAGGGGCTATTATTCTGGCACGTCGGGATCTCATTCCTGAACTCAGCAAAGCGGAACCGACGGCAACGGCCTTAACACTACCGGAACGTCCTAGAGAATTAGCAGCGATCGAAAAGTAATATTCCGTAAAAATCAAGTCAAAATTATGGAGGAATCCTAGGGATTTTATGCACTTACAACTGCAATATTTTCTGATTTTAGCAGCAGCGTTGTTTTGTATTGGTATTTATGGCTTGATCACGAGTCGTAACGCCGTTCGAGTTTTAATGTCTATTGAACTATTACTGAATGCCGTTAATATCAATTTGATGGGTTTTTCTAATTTCCTTGACCCTGCCAATATTAAAGGACAAATCTTTGCGGTGTTTGTCATTACAGTGGCAGCCGCAGAAGCCGCAGTGGGTTTAGCCATTATTCTCGCCATTTATCGTAATCGGGAAACGGTCGATATGGAACAATTTAACTTACTAAAATGGTAGGTGGGTGGGGGTCGTAATTTGATCCCCTTTTTGGGTTTTTTACTCCGTTTTCGTTCTATTAAACCCCATCTAACTCGAAACCCATAGTTTTTTGATCTGCCAAGGCGATCCCCCTAAATCCCCCTTAAAAAGGGGGACTTGTCCCTGCAACGTATCTAAAAAAACTACGGTTCCCAAAATGGACGTGGTTTAGTAAAAAAGTCGCCAGCTATTTGTCAACAAATATCAATTTTTTCAACATTACATGAAGATTCCAGCCTAATTTTCTCTCGTTCCCAGAGGATTAGAGGACAATAGTGAGAGAAGATATTGTTGGCGAGAGGGATTTGATTATGCTAGGGACGCGATCACATCATCTTTTTCGTGAGATTCCCCATCCCACCCATGAGGAGAAAACTCGAACTCGAATTTTAGAAGTTGCCTTAAAGTTGTTTGCAGAAAAGGGCTACGATGGCACAACGACTAAGGATTTAGCTCAGGCAGCGAATGTGGCGGAGGGGACATTGTTTCGTCACTTTAGCAATAAGAAAGCCATTCTTGTGGAAGTGGCAACGACGGGTTGGTTGGAAATCTTGACTGATTTACTAACAGAATTAAGTGAAATTGAGAATTATAAGGCTATTTCCCAGGTAATGCGTCATCGGATGTTAAGAATGCGGGAAAGTAAAAATCTCTTACAGGTTTGTTTTGTTGAAGCCCAATTCCACCCCGAACTCCGCGATCGCATTCAAGCAGAGGTGATTACTAAAATGACAGATGTGGCCGAAGCTTTTTTTCAAACAGCGATCGACAAAGGCATTTATCGTCCCATTAACCCGAAAATTATTGCTCACGTTTTCCTGGGCCTATTTACCGTAGCAGGCTTCTCCGAGCAGACGATTATTGATCCCCAGGCATCACCCCAAGCCCTTCAAGAAATGGCTGAAGGATTGGCAGATATTTTTTTAAATGGAGTTTTAGTCTAGGGAAATAATCTATAAGACTTAAGAAAAAATTTAAGCTTGCCCTCTGCGGTAGGCTCCGCCTCTGACTCCCAAGTTCAAATAAGCTGTTGCCCGACGGATACCATTGATACTTCCTTCGCTGGTTAAAGTCAGCGATCGCAGATTTTTAAATAGGGGTTTAACCGACAGTTCTAAGACCGGTAAAAAAGGAAATTGTTGTTGTAAAACGGGTTCACTTTGATTCCAGTCTAGATAAAAATAGCCATTGTTCGCCAAAGGTAAAGCACTAATCGCCTGCTGAAATTGATCACTTTCAATGAGGGGTTGTTGACGGGCTAATAACACCTGGGACATGGCTTCTAGCGAACTGGCAATAATTTCTGTATCATTCACCGTTGTATGGACTCCACTCACCTGGGTTTCTAAACGGGAAATTTGGTCTTTCGCTGCGGTTTTTAACTTTGTCCAAACCGTCACATTTTGCCCTAAAACGGGTAGGGTCTGCACCGTGTAACCCTGATTCTGGGCTAATTCATCCAAATGGGCGATCGCTGCATCAACCTCGACATTCGGTAAACGTTGTGCGAGAAAAACCCAGTCCGGTTGAGGACGATTACGATGGGGTAAAAACGCGAAACTATACTCACCTTGTACCCATTGAAAAATATCCTTGGCCAGGTCTAAGCCCAATGGCTGTTGTAAATTACCGACAAAACCTTCCACTAAACCCTGGAGAGGACTATCCGTGACTAAACCCGTTTCTACCTGTTGCCAAAATTGATTTAAATCTCGACTGGCGGCGGTTAGCAAACTATTGGCAGGAACCTGACTCAATAAATGAATGGGTTGTCCCAGTTGAGGTGGTTGATCTCCCGTTACACCGATCAAAGCCGCTTCAGCTAGGAGTCCCTGGGATTTCAAGGAAAGGGCAACGGTCAAAGTTTGGGTTAGGTCAGTGAAGACCGGCTTGGACAATTGACTGAGCAAAGCTGAAAGGGCCGGGAAATTGGCGTAAACAATGCCAATACGAGGATCATTAATGGTTTTTAGGGAGGCTTGGTAGTCTGTATCCCGATTCAGACTTAAATCGGGAGCTTGTACTGTATTCAACGCTTCTCGTAAAACTTTGGGGTGATTGGCAAATAAAACATAATTACCGACCACCGCATTCGCTAACAATTGATTATTGGCAATGGGGGTTAAGGGTCGTTTATAGGTGAGATTTACGCCCTGATAGGTATCAAATACCAGATCAAAATTGCCAGCGATCGCCGATTCTGCATAGGATAGCTGTAAAAATTCCTTACTGAGTTGAGGATCTTTGGTTTCCACAATCAAGAGATAACCCGCTTGATTACCATTGGCTCCATCCCGATCATAATCTAAGGAAGTTATGGCCAAGGTCACTTCTTCCCCTAGCCAGGGCTGCACAGCTTGCTGGTAGTTTAAACCCGTTTTAGCCAATAAACTTTGTTCTAATTCCTGTAATTCGCGCTGACTTTGACGGCGATTTTGGGGTTGGGCAATCAGTTCTCCAAAGGCTTCGAGACGATCGGGATTGACCAGGAGAGACACCATCACAGGAGATTGTTTGGGAATAAAGACCGTTGCCAAGGGCGATCGCTGTACACCTCCCGATAGAAGCGCAAGAGGACTCTGGGCCAACACCCAATAAAAACCAACTCCCGCAACAGTAAACGACAGAATCACGGTTAATGCCAAAGCCAGAAAAAATAGACGAGGTTTCACAGCAATGAGAAGGCATTGAAGCCTGAATGGGTCAACAGTCTATCTTCATTATCCGTCGTCAGTGGACTGTTCTGAACGATCTTGAGGATTTTAATTGCCGCTATGCTTTTTGCCCAAACAACCTGTTACCTTAGAGAAACTAGAAAATCGTCTTAATTTTGACCTAACCTTATCTTTAAATATTTCCAGACTGCAATCCAATGACCAAACCCGTTTTAGAAATCACCGTTCAAGAATTGGCCCTGCGCTTAACTAAACCCGATGTGACATTACAATTAATAGATGTCCGCGAACCCCACGAAGTGGCGATCGCCCATTTAGAAGGCTTTGATATCCTCCCCCTCAGCGACTTTACCCATTGGTCAGAAACCATTAAAACCCGCTACAATCCTGACCATGAAACGTTAGTAATCTGTCATCATGGCATGAGATCCGAACGAATGTGCCAGTGGTTACGGAATATTGGCTTTAGTAATGTTAAGAATATTATCGGGGGAATTGATGCCTATTCCCTCAGTGTTGACCCCTCTCTGTCTCGCTACTAAGCGAAAAAACACCGAAGTTGACTCCTTCGTCAAATATTTCAGAGTCAATCAAATCTCTTTTTTAAAACCCCATAACATTTTTATTGTTTTCATTTTTAGAATCAAATACGTCTTAAAACCTCTCTCATGTTAACTCCTCCCCATCTCAGCGAGCGATATCAGAATATTCTACGAGCAACCATTCAACACTATATTGCCACTGCCGAACCCGTCGGTTCAAAAACCCTCCTAGAGGAATATAAGTTTAGCATTAGTTCTGCTACGATTCGCAATGCGTTGGGTCAACTGGAAAAAGCAGGACTGCTTTATCAACCCCATATTTCTGCCGGACGAATTCCCTCGGATTGGGGCTATCGAATTTATGTGGATCAATTACTGATCGTCAATGAAAAGACAAAGAAGAAAGTAGAACAGAATTTACACTATCATCTCAAAGAAGAATCTCGTCATTTTGAAACCCTCTTACAAAGAGCGACCCAACTCTTAGCCAATTTAAGCGGTTATATTGCCCTCATTACCTTTCCTCAAACCGCCACGGTTCAACTGCGTCACCTCCAACTTTTACCGATCGCGCCTGACCAGGTGATGATTATTCTGGTGACGGATGGTTATCAAACCCAGTCGATTCTGATGGAATTGCCCCTCTCTTTACGGTCTCCTGAGCATTTACCAGAACAAGATCCCGAAGCCCTGGCCCAGGAATTACAGATTTTATCGAATTTCTTAAACCATAAACTCAAGGGCAAAACCCTGGGGGAATTAGCCAGTTTAAATTGGCAGGAAATCGATCAAGACTTCGCCTGTTATACGGATTTTCTCAAGACCCTGATCCAGCAATTACAACCGTTGTTGCAGCCCACCCAGACCATGCCCATGGCCATTCATGGTGTGTCAGAAGTGATTCGTCAACCGGAATTTTCCCATCTTGAACAGGTACAAGTTCTCTTACATCTACTAGAGCAACAACAAGATCAGTTATTTCCCCTCGTCTTCGCGATCCCGAATCACCATAAACATAAAGCTGTCACCGTTCGGATTGGTTCTGAAAATCCCTTGGAATCGATGCGCCCTTGTACTCTGGTTTCAGCCCTTTACCATCAAGGCGATACCCCCGTTGGTAGTGTGGGTATTATTGGCCCGACTCGAATGCTCTATGAGCAGGCCATTCCTTTAGTGGAGTCAACGGCAGATTATCTGTCTGAAGCCTTGGGTTAGGGAGCTAACGGCGATCGCGTTGGTCTTCATTCGGCATTGATGTCGTAACAGAGCCGTTGCAAACAAGTAAACTATATTCTCTGTCTTCCTTGAGGCGAAAGACTTTAAACTCTTGTGTGAATTTTTGAACGAAATTTGTAAACTTTTTTTAAGAAAACTTGCATTTGTCATGATAAGATGATAAAAATCACCACTCAAGAGGTCAGTGTATGCCATTTACTATTGATTCAGCCCGTAGCATTTTTCCGAATACACTCTCCGCAGATTCAGTGCCAGCCACGATTGCGCGATTTTCTCAACTGAATGCTGAAGATCAACTAGCCCTAATCTGGTTTGCTTACCTCGAAATGGGACAAACGATCACGATCGCCGCCCCTGGTGCCGCCAGTATGATTTTGGCCGAAGGCACTTTGACCCAAATTAAGGAAATGTCCAGCCAGGAACAAACCCAGGTCATGTGCGACCTAGCTAACCGTGCGGATACCCCCATCTGTCGGATTTATGCCACCTGGACAGCCAATATCAAACTCGGTTTCTGGTATCGTTTAGGGGAATGGATGGAGCAAGGTATTGTGGCTCCCATACCCGAAGGCTATCAACTATCGGCGAATGCGGCAGCAGTATTACAATCGATCCGAGGCTTAGAATCCGGTCAACAGATTACGGTTTTACGGAATGCCGTTGTCGATTTAGGCTTTGATGCTAATAAACTAGGAACCTATCAAACCGTTGCTGAGCCAGTGGTTGCTCCTACCGAAGTTTCCAAACGTCAGAAAGTCAGTATTGAAGGTATCACCAATGCCACGGTGTTGAACTATATGGATAACCTCAATGCCAATGACTTTGATAACTTAATTAAGTTATTCACCTCAGATGGTGCATTACAACCCCCTTTCCAACGTCCTATCGTAGGACAAGATGCTATTCTACGATTTTTTAAAGAAGAGTGCCAAAATCTTAAACTCATTCCGGAACGGGGTGTCGTTGAACCCGCCGCCGATGGTTATACCCAAATCAAAGTCACAGGCAAAGTACAAACACCTTGGTTTGGTGCTGGTGTGGGCATGAATATGGCTTGGCGATTTCTCCTAGATCCTGAAGATAAAATTTTCTTTGTGGCGATCGATTTGTTGGCTTCTCCTAAAGAATTATTAAACTTGGCCCGTCGCTAATAATATCCGGTCATCATGATTAGCCTAGGAATTGCTTTTTCCTAAATCAATCCGCTAGGTCAACTACTTTCAGACCTTCTATACAAATTCGTATAGAGGGTAAATTTTATGAAAATAAAACAATCAACTTTAATCCTTTAAAAAAGTGAGTGCAAACACCTGGTCCGCGATCGAAAAAACAGTAGCACAGGAAGCCTTTAAAAAAGCTTACGAACGCGAAACAAATGATTTAATTGATCAACTCTCCGAAAAGATTAAAGGAGTTGACAATATCGATGCAGTTTGGGAAATTCATGACTATTTGAGTGCCAAACGCCATCAGATTGATGGTCGATACTATTTAACGATGCAGAAATATCTTAGAGAAGAAAATGGTAAGGAAAATGATTACTCTGCCCTAGTTTTTCTCTTTGCTGATCTACTTAAGGAAAAATGGTTACTCAAAGAAGATCTAGACGGATTATCTCCTGATAAAATCTCTAAAATTTCTGCTCTTTCCTATCTGTAAAAATCATTTAAACGGTATTTTCAGAATAATTAAATTTTTCTTTGGGCGCAAGCCTTGCGCCCCTACTGTTTCTTTGATTGGAGAACGCTAACTATTCTTAAAAGTAATCTCAAAGAATACCCAATTTACTTTTGTAAATTAGCGGCTCCCTCAATGACTTTTGCGGATTGAATTTTATCACCCTGTTTAATTTGATCAACCACATCCATTCCCTTAGTGACATAGCCGAAAACAGCATAGTCTCCATCCAGAAAGCCCAGATCATCGGATAGGGTAAAATAAAACTGGGAAGAGGCAGAATTGGGCATTTGAGAACGAGCCATGGCTACAGCACCTCGTTTATGGTGAAGAACAACGGGAGGATTAGAAAAACCAGCCTGTTGGCCCAAAGATTGGTTATAAATTGGTGCAGTCGGTTGTTTCGGATCTTTGTCTGTTAATTTGATTTCGAGGGGAATATTGCGGGGTTTCTTCGTTGCCGGATCAACAAAGCCTCCTGTACCATTACCGAGAGGATCGCCCCCTTGAACGACAAAGGGTTGGGGATCACGAACGACGCGATGGAACTTGAGTCCGTTGTAAACTCCCCGCTCGACTAAATCTATAAAATTACCAGCCGTAATCGGAGCTTGGTCACCCTCAACTTCAATATAGATGGGTTTTCCATTGACGATCATTTCTACTGTGGCTTTACCTTTTAAGCGTGGTTTGTAATTGGCCAGGGTTTTGTCAGCCTGGGTAGAATTGACTGGAGCAGCATTAATGGGGGATGCTTGTACATTAGAGGAAATAGACTGGGGTTGAGAACAACCCGTTAGCCAAATTCCCACCATCAGCAATCCGGACAGGAACATTTGCCAACAAGGATTTTTCATGATTGAAATTGAAAAAAAGTTCAGGAGAATTGAGGTCTCAACGATGCCAACGGGACAAAATAAATCAGTGCATCCATCCGGCGGCTAATTTAAAGACCTTCTAGGGGAACACCTAAAAAACGGGCTAATTCTGCCCCTTGATTTTCTAAATTAGAGAGCGATATCGGTTGACCAACACGGGTTAAGGGAATATCTCGACGTTGTTTGACACGTAGATACAAGGCTCGTTTTGGACTGACTCCTTCTTTTATTTCTGCTCGTACTGCTTGTACATCGGCGATCGCGCAGGTTAATTCGATACGACGATTTTTCCCCGGAAAACCCCAACGAAAGACGGTTACCTGGCCAGATTCTTGATTAAATTCGTTATAACCTCCCCCCACATTCCAAACCATGGTTAACCAGAGATAGGAGGCAACTAAGGAACCGGCAATGCCATAGAAGAGGAGGGCAAAGCCCTGGGGCACAAATTGCAAATCAGTGGTATCACTGACCAGAAGGAAATTGATCTTGAAATAACTGGAAAGACCAGCTAGAAAAAAGCCCACACCACCAAGGGTAGAGGCTGCTGCCCAAAAATAATTACTAAATCTGCGTGACCCTAGCACCTCTTGGCGAAAAACGCGATTAGCTTGAGTCATGGTCTGTCCACTCATTTGTATTTAAAATTAACACTACCGTTTTGAATTTTACCCTATTGCCGAACCTCTCTAGGTTTTTCTACACTAGAAACAAAGAGGAATGCCTATCTGCCCTTGAGTGGGATTCGTTGACGTTGCGGAATCAAGGTATGAAAACAAATTTTGCATATATCCAGAAAACAGTCTGAGTCAATGTTTTAAACATTGCATCTTTAGAGATTCATACTGTAAATCAGTAACGCCCAGCTCCCCAATACGGATTAGCGGGTGACAAGGTTAAAGTGATGAACTGCGTCCCCGATAAAGATCAACCGGGCAGCGATCTCAATTGGTGTAAAGTCCAGTTTACCTAGTCCAAAGCAGTGGGATGGATTCGTAGTGAGCACATCATTGTTGCCGATGGTGGGGAATAAAACATCAACAATTTTTTCATCTGTGATAATAATTAGGGCTTGCTGAAAAAAGCTGAAACCCTTACGGAGAAAAGATAGTAGCCAAATTAAGAACAGCTAGAATGCAGGAAAATAGGTTAAAATGGCTCAAAACCCTTGCATTAAGAGGAGAGAA
>JAYKJI010000155.1:0-53998 GCA_035285405.1 Snowella sp.
CCCAATCGAGCAAACAATTTGACGAGAAGGATCAGGCGCATAATAAAACCCAGCTCCACTGACGGCTTGCGTTACCCAATTATTAATCACCCCTGGTTGAACTATCACACGCTGATTTTCCAGATCAACCGACAAAATCTGATTCATACGGGTCATGACAATTAAAACCCCATTTTCTAAGGGTAAGGCTCCCCCCGATAATCCGGTTCCGGCTCCTCTGGCAACCCAGGGAATTTGATAATCATGACAAAGTTTGACGACTGCTGCCACCTGCTCCGTCGTGCGAGGTAAGACGACTAAGGCAGGACGTTGACGATAACTCGTTAGACCATCACATTCGTAGGTCAATAGTTCATCTTTGCGACGCACCACACCATCTTTGCCCAGGAGTTGTTCAAACTGGACAATTAATTTTTGTAGATTATTTTGCAGATTAGATGGGTTTTGCAATCGATTTTTTAGTTCCATGCCCTAGAAAAAGCGTAAAAAAAATAATTAATAATAGTGATTAATTGGGCAGAACTTTTGCCCCTTGAATTCGCCAGCCCTTCTCTTGCCGAATAACTTCATAGCGAACCGTTAAACTATCGCTTTCCGTTTTTCGAGGTTTTGCCGGATTGCTGGCTGAAAAATATTCCGTTGCTTCCTTAACCTTTGCGACAATCGTAGCCTGATTCGGATTAACGGGATTCGTTTTGACCTCTATCACTTCCACTTTATGCTGGTATTGTCGATAACTATTTTGTCTTTTTTCTTGATTGGCTCGATTTTGCCACTGCTGGAGTAAGGCTCCCGTTATGATACTAGAAAGACGATTAACGTCATGTTTTGGTCCAAAGGCAGCGGCCTTGCTATTAACCCATAATTCGATGAGTTGTTGTGCGGAAGTTGTGGTCAGGGGCCCCAGGGGAACTTCCATAAAACCGGCCGCTTTTAGATCGGGAATTTCAATGGGAGATTGGGCTAGTTGAAGATCTAGTTGCTCTGCTTCCAAGGCAGCTAAAGGAGAACCCATATGCTTCCAAAGAAACATTGCGCCTCCTAAACAGGCGATCGCCGCTAACAGCACTAAACTCAAACGTACCGGATTAACCGTAACACGTCGTCGCTTGCGTCGTTTGGAGAGAGACTTGTCTGCCGATGCTGGCAAGGCATAATTAGAATCAGAATCTGACTGTCCTTCAAAAAGGTTTGTGACATTCTCTACAAAAGATTGAGGTCGCTGATTATTCTCCCACTTCTCCATTCCTGGGGCTGTCAAGGTGGCCGTTCCCCCTAAGTTAGAGCGGGAAGATTGATGTAACGACTGGGAACGACTATTCATCCCCCTGCGTCTCCTAGCGGGTTGTGAAGAGGGAATGTCATCCTGATATTCTGCTAAATTTTTAGCCATAGTATTTTCCTGATCAGTGGCGGATGACACGGCAGCAACAGGTGTGGAAGTGTCGGAGTAGAGTGTCTCTAAGTAGGTCTGAACATCGGTATCAGCAAAATAGTCATCTAGGGAAACTGTTTGCTCAGACAGATCCCGAAAACAGGGAAAAATCTCGTTTTGTAACCAATGCTCAGTGTATGTGCAGAGTCCGGGGAGTAAGTCCGGTGAACCTTGGGATTGTTCTTGGATAAAGGAGATCGCTTTTTGATCTCGACTTTGCGTGAGGGCAGAGAGTGCTTCCTCTGTCTGTCCTAATAATAAAGCACAAATTGCTGCTTCGAGGGCCACATCTTGACGATTCTTCATCTGAACAAGTAAGGTCTTACATTGCCCTAAACTGGCCGGTTGTTTAGCGGCGATCGCCTTTGCCAGGAGTGCGTAAACGGCCAAATAACTCGCCACTACCGAGGGACGGTCAACCTCACTTAAAAATAAATGTTCCTGTTCTTCAACGGTCAAATAGCGTCTAAGCTGTTGGATAAATTGTAAAAAGTCATCAACTCCTAACCCAGATCGATCATTGCCCTTCCCTTCAATGCCAAAACGATCCTGGATCATATCCTTAAGCAATTGCAGACCCTTCTGACGTTCTGGACTATCGATATCCTCTAGGGTTAATAACTCTAGAATGCGATAGGGTCGTAATTTAAACAGTTCATTACGGATTTCTGTTTGTACTGTCGGAAACAAATCTTCCTGCTGCAACCAAGCCAAACCCTTAATGCCCCGATTAGCAGCTTCCTCGTAGTTTTCCATCTGCCACTGTTCCCGACTCAGTTCTAGATAGGACAAAGCCGCAGTGAGAACTAAATCAGCACGGGTTTCTAGCAGAATGAGAGGATCAATCGCTTGATATAGGGCAGATTCAGCAAATTGTAAAACCAGTTCATATTCTCCCAACTCTTGCAAAATTAGCAAGGCTCCGACCAGTTGTTCTGGCGGAATCTCTAAACTGGGATTTTGATCATCCAGTTCATTGGCAACCGATACAGCCAAAGATTCAGCTAATAGAGGGCCGATGGTGTCCTGTTCTTCTGTCTCCGTATTCTCTGCCGCGTTTATTGTCTCTAAATCCCTGGACTGGGAAGCCAAATCACTCGCTTCTGACGCTTCTGATAGTCCCCACCAGCGTTGGACATAGGCTTGACGCTGATTAGCATCTCCTAAAACACGATAGGCATCTTGTAACAATTGGTTGCGGGAAGTAATCGCCGCTTCACTATATTCTCGACGAGGCAATTGGATTAGCCGATCTTGATAGGCTTGGCTAATTTGATCTTCAGCAATCTGTAAGGGAATGCCAAGAACTCTATAATAGTCGAGAGGGATTCGCACGGCGGGCTGCCTCAAAGGAGGTTCGTAAAAACATGACACGAGGTTATTAGAATAAAGTAACTTATCCTGACCTGTCTATACCTGAATGAGTTATTAATTTAAACTAGAACGTCAATTAACAACCTGGCATTATCTTAAATATGGCTCCACTTTAGGCAAAATTCTAACCCAAAGATTAAGACTCCGTAAAAAATCTTGACGAGATAGCCTAAAATCTATTCTAAGCTGGCTCAGTTTGGTTACTCAATAATCCAAATTAATACGGCTCCCTATCCTTCATTTTTGTCTGACAGACCTACCGATTTCATCATGGTTGCTGAACGTATCTTACCCGAATTTAATACTGCAACGGTTTCCCTGAGTCCAGAAAGAGGTTTACTCCTCTATGAAGATATGGTTTTAGGGCGTTTATTTGAGGATAAATGTGCAGAGATGTACTATCGCGGCAAAATGTTTGGTTTTGTCCATCTTTATAACGGTCAGGAAGCGGTTTCTTCAGGCATTGTCAAGGCGATGCGTCCAGGTCATGACTATGTATGTAGTACTTACCGAGATCATGTCCACGCGCTCAGTGCTGGCGTTCCGGCAAGAGAGGTAATGGCCGAGTTATTTGGTAAGGCAACAGGCTGTAGTAAAGGACGGGGTGGCTCGATGCACCTTTTTTCTGCGCCCCATAAACTCCTCGGTGGTTTTGCTTTTATTGGAGAAGGTATTCCTGTGGCCCTAGGGGCAGCCTTTCAGAGTAAATACCGTCGGGAAGTGATGAAGGATGCTTCGGCGGACTATGTGGCGGCTTGTTTCTTTGGTGATGGTACGACTAATAATGGCCAGTTTTTTGAGTGTCTCAATATGGCGGCTCTTTGGAAATTACCGATTTTGTTTGTGGTGGAAAATAATAAGTGGGCGATCGGGATGGCGCATGATCGAGCAACTTCCCAACCGGAAATTTATAAGAAGGCCAGTGTCTTTAATCTGCCTGGGGTGGAGGTAGATGGCATGGATGTAGTGGCAGTTCATGCGGTGGCAGAAGAAGCGGTCGCTCGTGCCAGGGCAGGGGAAGGGCCAACCTTAATTGAAGCTTTAACCTATCGTTTTCGCGGTCACTCCTTGGCTGATCCCGATGAGTTGCGATCGCCGGATGAGAAACAATTCTGGGGCGCAAGGGATCCGATCCAAAAGTTTGCGGCCTATTTGCTGGAATATCATTTAGCCAGTGCTGAGGAACTGAAGGCCATTGATCGGAAAATTCAGGCGGTTATTGACGATGCCCTGGAATTTGCGGAAAGTAGCCCTGAACCGGATGCTAGTGAATTGTATCGCTACGTTTTTGCAGATTAATTTGGCCAGTTGATTGCTGCTAATCCTGAGGTTCCTTAAGCCATGACTAGTCGTTTGGGCCAATGCGGTGAAGACTTTGTGGCCCAATGGCTCAAACAACAAGGTTGGAACATTCTTCATCAACGTTGGCGATCGCGTTGGGGAGAAATTGATTTGATTGGGCGATCACCTGAAGAATTATTAGTCTTTGTCGAAGTCAAGACTCGTAGTGCAGGGAACTGGGATCAGGGAGGAGCCTTGGCGGTCAATATTGCCAAACAAAACAAAATTATCCAAACGGCCCAACTTTTTCTAGCTTACTCTCCCCAGTTAGCAAACCTTCCTTGTCGTTTTGATGTGGCCCTTGTTCATGCTCAAAAACTGCCCGCTTCGCTTTTTCTTGACGAAAATGTTCCTCTCATTGAGCTAGGACAACAGGTGAAATGGGCAGGAAATTATTTTTGTTTACAAGACTATATACAAGGGGCATTCGAGAGCTAGTCAGGGTTTTCCCCATCATCGTTGCTGACAAGATACGCGCAAGTGATCGTTCCTTCCTATAATTGCAGTTGGTTAGTCACCTCTGAAGCTATGTATGAATAATCAAGAACTTTGGCAACGTTACCATGATTGGCTGTATTATCACCCCGATCTGAATTTTTATTTGGATATCAGTCGGATGCGTTTCGATGAAGCTTTCGTTGAATCCCTCAAACCGAAGTTTGCTAAGGCTTTTCAGGATATGGTGGCCCTCGAAAAAGGGGCGATCGCCAATCCCGATGAACAACGGATGGTCGGTCATTACTGGTTACGAAATCCCGATTTAGCTCCCAATGAGGCTCTAAAACAGGAAATTCTAGAACCCTTGGCACAGATTCAGGATTTTGTCGCGCAAGTTCATCAGGGAGTGATTAAACCACCTCGGAGCGATAAATTTACCGATATTGTTTCTATTGGTATTGGTGGCTCGGCCCTCGGCCCCCAATTCGTGGCTGAAGCACTTTCCCCCGATTTTCCCCCCCTAGCCATTCATTTTATTGATAATTCTGATCCAGCCGGTTTAGATCGCTTGTTAAATCGTCTGCGGGACAAGCTCAAAAGTAGCCTGGTGATTGTCACTAGTAAATCGGGCGGCACCCCCGAACCTCGCAATGGTATGCTCGAAACCCAAGCGGCCTTTGCGGCTCAAGGTTTGGAATTTAATGCCCAGGCGATCGCTGTCACCATGCCGGGTAGTAAACTCCATCAATTAGCCCAGACAGAAAATTGGTTAGCCACTTTCCCCATGCAGGATTGGGTAGGTGGTCGTACTTCTGAACTATCGGCAGTGGGACTATTACCCGCAGCCCTTCAAGGTATTAATATTCAGGAATTGCTAGCTGGCGCAAAAATAATGGATGAGGCGACCCGTCAACCGAGTCTGCGTCAAAATCCGGCCGCTTTGCTAGCTATGGCTTGGTACTATGCGGGCAACGGTAAGGGAGAAAAAGATATGGTTATTCTGCCCTATAAAGATAGCCTATTGCTCTTTAGTCGTTATCTTCAACAATTGATTATGGAATCCCTCGGTAAGGAGCGGGATTTGGATGGGCAAATTGTTCATCAAGGCATCGCTGTTTATGGCAATAAAGGTTCTACCGATCAACACGCCTATGTCCAACAATTGCGGGAAGGAGTACCTAACTTTTTTGCCACATTTATTGAAGTTTTGCAGGATCGTTCTGGTTCATCTATCTTTTTAGACCCTGATGCCACCAGTGGGGATTATCTCTCTGGTTTTTTACAGGGAACTCGTCAAGCTCTTTATGAAAAGCAACGGGATTCTATCACCATTACTATTGAAAAGGTCAATGCGTTTAGTGTCGGTTCGTTAATTGCTTTGTATGAAAGGGCCGTTAGTTTTTATGCTTCTTTAGTCAATATTAATGCTTACCATCAGCCTGGGGTAGAAGCAGGTAAAAAAGCAGCAGCAACCATTTTAGAACTTCAGCAATCTCTTCTTCAGGTCTTACGTGCATCGGAGCAGCCCTTAGATTTAGCAACCCTGGCAGAACGAGCCGGAGCAACGGAGCAAGTGGAAGCCGTTTATAAAATTATTCGTCATCTTGCTGTTAATAACCGAGGAATTATACTAGAAGGCGATCGCGCTTTTCCGAGTCGCTTAAGAGTTTCGATATCAAAGGATAGATAAATTGATGGATAAATTAATAAATAACTTGAAACAGGAGTCATAACGGCTCCTTCTTTTTTTCTAAAATTATTCAAAATACATCAACCAAAGACAAAACTCAATTTAAAAATCTAGTTCCTGAAATAAATCGGTGATCGCTAATTCAAAACCGGGAATCACCTCTTCTCCGTTTAAATTATCCTGCATTTTGAGCAGGCGATCGGGTTCTTTGGCTGAACGATAAACAAGAATATAGTGTTGAGTGGGACTAACTACCCAAACCAAACGAGAACCATTTTCAAAATATTCGCTTAATTTTTCCTCAATTTCTTCAATGGTATTACCAGGGGAAAGGACTTCTACTGCTAAATCAGGCGCGCCTTCTAAATAACCAGAGGGCAGTGTTTTCATTCCTTGCAAACGTTCTTTCGCAAAAAAGGCAATATCAGGAGACCGTCTATTCCCATTTTTCATGGTAAAAGCCGTGCTGGAATCGAGGATAACACCCAATTTTTTCGGAACAATATAACTACCTAAAGCTACCAATAACAAACTACAAATGTAGCCGTGCAATGCCCCTGAATTGCCCATATCAACCAATTTTCCATTAACAATTTCATAATGATGGCCATCATCAGAAAGGGCCATAAATTCTGCATCTGTCCAGATTTGGGTGGGGTTGGGTGTAATTACGGGAGGTGAGAGGGTTGTCATAGGATAGTTTCTTTCTTTAATATTTGCTCTGATTTTAGCGAAATCCAACGGCGATCGCCCCCCAAAATCAAAGATGAAACCTAAGATACAATGGTTGGCAATGCCCGTATTGATGCGACCATCACTTTGAGGACTTGGCTGATGAATAAAGCGATCGCCTTTACCGAAGATCCCCCTATCCCTTTTCCCGATCACACCCAACTACCAGACCGCGATGGAACGTTTGTGAAAAATTTTCAAGAACATCCCCAGGGAATTTTACTCACCGATACCATTACCCCCGTTCTGCAAAAAATTCATCCTGATGGTTATTACTGTATCGGGCAAGACTCAGGTATTTACTGGAAAATGACCGATCCGCCCGAAAAAGGAGCCGAAGCTCCTGATTGGTTCTATGTGCCGAATGTGCCTCCCGATTTAGATGGTGTGGTACGGCGTTCCTATGTATTGTGGCGCGAATCTATTCCCCCTTTAATTGCCATTGAATTTGTTTCAGGTAATGGCTCCGAAGAGAGAGATAAAACGCCTTGGCGTGGTAAATTTTGGATTTATGAAACGGTAATTCGTCCGGCTTTTTATGCCATTTATGAAGTGGCTTTAGCCAGGGTTGAAGTTTATCATCTACAGGAAAATTCCTATCAATTAGTAGAAGCGAATGATCGGGGCCATTATCCTATTCCTGAATTAGGAGTTGAGTTGGGGATTTGGTGGGGAATCTACCAAAATTGGGAATTGCCCTGGTTGCGCTGGTGGGATAGCGAGGGGAATTTGTTACCCACGGGCCATGAAAAGGCAAAACTAGCTGAATTACTTTTGCAAGAGGAAAAAGAACGGTCTGCAAAATTAGCGGCTCGTTTACGAGAATTAGGCATTGAGCCTGATCATCTTTCCTGATTTTTAAGGTGATCCAGCAAGTTTTTTAATCGTTTTCAATTAATCTCAGGGAGTATGGGCTCAGAATGCTAAAACGCTGGCAACAGTTTCAACAATTTGTAGTTTGGTTTTTTCAAGTTGCTAAACGATACTGGTTATCGTCGGAAAAATGGCAAGCGATCGCCATTCTACTTTTTTTAATAGTTTGTATTGTTGCTAGTAATAATTTATTTGTTGGATTTAGTGAAGTCCAGAAGTCGTTGTTAAGTCATTTAACGGAAAAAAAAGCGACCGAGTTTCATCAAGATATTATCAACATTGCCAAAATGGGGGTCATCGTCATCACCGTTTTGGTTCTCCGCAATTATGCTCAGAAGAAGCTAGTTTTGTATTGGCGTAATTGGTTAACCGTTAATTTTCTAGAACATTATTTTAGCAATCAAAATTTTTATAAGATTAATGCCAATAAAACGATTGATAATCCTGATCAGCGTATTGCTGACGATATTAATAGTTTTGTGGAAAGTACCCTGAAATTTACCCTAGATTTTGGTGATACTTTGTTAGGCGGAATTTTATTTATTGGTGTCCTTTGGTCTTTAGGCAGTTTTTTAGTTTGGGTGGCGATCGCCTCGGCTGCACTACAAACCTTGATTAGTTACTTTTTAGGACGAGTGCTCACTCCGTTAAACTTTCAAAATTTACAACGTCAAGCGGATTTTCGTTATGGCTTAGTTCATATCAGAGATAACAGTGAATCTATTGCTTTTTATCAGGGTGAAGAACAGGAATTTAACTTGGTCAGCGATCGCTTCAGAAAAGTTATGTCGGTTTTACATAAAATTGTGTTACCGGATAGTAGCTTAACGGCTTTTACTTTCATTTTAGGCTATATCTCTTCTTTAGTACCTGTCCTCGTTTTAGCTCCTCTCTTTTTTAAAGGAGAAATTGCCTACGGTGATATTACCCAAGCTGGAATTGCCTTTGGTTCAGTATCCAGTGTCTTTACTTGGTTTGCTAATTCGTTCCAAGATTTGACCGGATTTGCGGCAGTCATTAAACGTTTAGGAACCTTTCAATCAGCCTTGGAAAAAAGTCCAGAAAGCTCTGATGCTTCTCGGATCAATTATCAAACGGCTGATCATTTAGCTCTCGCCGATGTCACCGTCATTACGCCCAATCAAAGTAAAGAATTGGTTGAAAATCTTTCGTTTAATGTCCCCACTGATCAGGGATTATTAATTATGGGGCCCTCCGGTGTGGGTAAAAGCTCCCTCATAAGGGCGATCGCCGGATTATGGAATCAGGGATCAGGAGAAATTTTGCGTCCCCAGTTGGCAGATATTATGTTTTTACCCCAACGACCTTATATGATTCTCGGCTCCTTACGCGCCCAATTGTTATATCCCCATACTAATCGTGATCTGAGTCTGGAAACCTTACAAGCGACCTTAGAAAAAGTTAATTTAGGCGATTTAATCGAACGAGTGGGCGGCTTAGAAACGGAGTTAAATTGGGCAGATGTACTCTCTTTGGGGGAACAGCAACGTTTAGGATTTGCCAGGTTGCTGTTAAGTGAACCCCGCTACGCTATCTTAGATGAAGCCACTAGTGCGTTAGATGTGGATAACGAAAAACGACTTTATGACCTCTTAGTTTCTTCCCAAATAAACTATATTAGTGTTGCCCATCGTCCCACCGTTATTCCCTATCACTACTATCTTTTGAAGTTATTAGGTCATGGCCAATGGCAGCTTGTTAATGCAGACAGACAATAGCAATATACTATGTCTATCAAATTGTTCATCTAATCAACATTAGGTATAAGTGCAAGCCTTATGCCCTGACTAATTATCAACTATTCACTCATTTAAAATGCTCGTTCCCCTCACCCGCGAAACCTTTGAACAAGTTATTCCCCTGATTGCTACTGGAGCACAATATAAGTTTGCCTGGGGTCAATCGAAGGATTTACTCAGTCGGTTGTTAATTTCTTTGCTAATTGTGGTTAGTATCTGGCTGGTTGGGCTAGTTTTTGGTAGTGGGGCTGAGGGATTACAATTAATTTGTTTCATTATCGGCGGTTTGTATTGGTTTTGGTCGCCTATTTATGTGGCCAGTGTGAGGAATAATTCCTATCGCCGTTTTCCCTATGCTGGTTTTTGGCGGGGTCGAGTCTTGGATGTTTACATCACCGAGAAGGTGGTCAGAGAAGATCAACAGGCCGATCGCTTTGGACGGTTAGAAATTATTGAAAATTTTGAAAAGCGCATCAATATTGAAGTCGGCGATCGCGAAGGGTTTCGAGTAACAGTGCAGGCTCCCGTCAAACGTTTGTATAAACCGATCGCGCCTGGTCAGGTAGCAGAATTATTAGTATTGTCTAAACAGCCCGAACTAGAACGGATTGATAAAATTACCGACCTTTATCTTCCCCAATTTGATCTTTGGGTGGGTGATTATCCCTATCTGCGGCGGGATTTGTTTAAGGATATCAGTGCCAAGCTCGGCCAAAATCGTCAGGATGCTCCTGCTCGCCGTCCCAATCGTCGCCGTTTGCGTTAAGTTCTGTTAAGTAAAAAGGGATTTTGGACAAAGTTTATAATTTTTAACAAATGCTTCTGAAGGGGTCTAAATCACCACTGTCTTCAGGTTTTTCCCCTGCTTTTTGCTACCTAGTCCATAGCCTTTAGTCTATTAGCGCAATTGAGAGAACGGTCGGCGATCGCTGCTGATGCCTGATCCCTCGTTTGCTTGAGAATTTTTGCCTAAGTAAAAATAAAGCGTTTTTATGTATTGCACAACATTTTTTGCTTTTTGTTTTTATTTATTAAATATAAAATAGACAATTGTATTTTTAAGCCAAAAATTAGCGAAATAAAGTTTTTTAACAGTAAAAACTCGAAATAAAGCTTAATAAAGCTTATTTTCATCAGATTAAGCGATCATTTGATTATCCTGCCCCTTTGCTTAATGAGGTTCTTGGTCAATAATGCAGATATTGAGATTGACTTAACAACCACAGGAGAAAGACCTTGACTTTAACACTCGCAGTTTACGGAAAAGGCGGCATCGGCAAATCCACGACTAGCTGCAACATCTCCACCGCTCTCGCCAAACGGGGCAAAAAAGTATTACAAATTGGTTGCGATCCCAAGCACGACAGCACCTTCACCCTGACAGGTTTTCTGATTCCGACAATTATTGACACGCTTCAGGAAAAGGATTTCCACTACGAAGATATTTGGCCCGAAGATGTCATTTATAAAGGTTATGCGGGCGTGGACTGTGTGGAAGCAGGTGGCCCTCCTGCGGGTGCGGGTTGTGGCGGTTATGTGGTCGGTGAAACGGTCAAGCTGCTCAAGGAGTTAAATGCGTTTGATGAGTACGATGTCATTTTGTTTGATGTGTTGGGAGATGTGGTTTGTGGCGGTTTTGCGGCTCCCTTGAACTATGCAGACTATTGTTTGATTGTGACGGACAATGGTTTTGATGCCTTGTTTGCAGCGAATCGAATTGCAGCCTCAGTGCGGGAAAAAGCGCGGACTCATCCGTTACGGTTGGCGGGATTAATTGGTAATCGGACTTCTAAGCGGGATTTAATTGATAAATATTTGGAAGCTGTGCCGATGCCAGTATTAGAGGTTTTGCCCTTAATTGAGGATATTCGGGTTTCGCGGGTAAAGGGTAAAACCTTATTTGAAATGGCGGAAACGGATCCTTCTTTGCATTACGTTTGTGATTATTATTTGAATATTGCGGATCAAATTTTATCGCAACCGGAAGGGGTAGTTCCCAAAGATGCTCAGGATCGGGAGTTGTTTTCGTTGTTGTCTGATTTCTATTTGAATGCGGATGCTCCTGTTAAAGCAGAAAGAGAATTAGATTTAATGATGGTTTAATTTAATTCCCCCTAAACCCAATTCTGAATGGTATAGCCCCCTAAATCCCCCAATTCTGGGGGACTTTGAAAACAGACTTTTGTCTTTTAAATTACGTCTAATGTTGGTAGCTTTAAAATTTTTCTAGTCTCTAACATTATAAAATCTCAAAAGACTTAAAGCTTCAGATACACTCCGATCTCCCCCCAAACTTGGGGGGCTGGGGGGCAAAACTCATAAGAGAGAATAGATTATCTTGAAAGACTCTAATCGGATTCGTGTTACTACAAAGAAAATTGAAGAAGCGGCGCGTCTTTTACGACAACAGTTAACGCCTGCTGAAGCAAAATTGTGGGAAGCATTACGGGGTCGTCAGCTTAAGGGTCTTAAATTTCGTTGTCAACATCCGATAGGAAGGTTTATTGTTGATTTTTATTGTCCTAGCCTTAAATTAGTCATTGAGGTTGATGGCAGTATTCATACCCAACAGCAAGATTATGATCAAGCTCGAACCGATCAACTTGAAAATTTTAGTTATCGTGTTTTGCGGTTTACTAATGATGAAGTAATCAATGATTTACCAAAAGTTCTCAACCAAATTATTCAAGTTCTTCACTTTCAAATTAACAGTTCTATTTATTAACAAATGCACATCTCCAACGACATTAAAGTAACTCTAAAAAAACAATGGCTAAGTTTTTGCAAAAATAATGCAGCTTCAATTAAGGAATTAAAGGAGCTAGAAAACCCTAGTGTTACGATTAAACAGCAAGATAATAATTTGCGTTTAAATTCTCTTTTTATATTAGGGATAATTGCGGGGCTAAATCCAGAATCGTTTGAGCTTATTACTCTTTTATTAAAACTTAATAATCCTGATCAAGTAGTAAAAGCTTTAGAATTAGATTTTGACCCATTGGCAACATCTAATATACCAAGTTTTTTAAGCAAAAGAAGAGGATTAGACTCTTTACCGGAATCAGAACTCTAGTAGTTATTAACCAGTAACTGCTTGATGTTAGAGCAAAATCAGTGTTTTTAAAATTGGGCTGCCAATGTTATAATTAGAAAATCGGCTAATTTAGGTTCAGAAAAGTCCGTTTCTGTTTTATTACGTCACGGTACACCAGAGGTTATTCAACAGTTAAAACAAGAAATTATAGAAATTAATTAGTTTTTCTAGTAAAATGATGATTGTTAATTCAAATAATGATTTTTAGTACTTCATCTAATCTCTGAAAATTATGCCTGATAAGAAAATTGAACTTCCCCAATATCTTACAAAAATCATTAGAGATAAATGGCTAGAATACTGTAAATCTAATCTTGTCTGGCTTGAAGAATTGCAACAATTAAAGAAAAATGGTCTCTCTAATCTCATTGCGGAAACTTCTGATGGTGGAGTTCGTCCTCAATCATCAATTCTGCTCGGTATTCTAATTGGGATATATCCAGAATCTTCAAGTATTATAAATGTTTGTTTTCAATTAAGTCCTGATCCTACCAAGATAATAATTGCTTTAGGATTAAATTTTGATCCACTAAAGGAACTTGAGAAATTGGCTGAACAAGAAAAAGAATTGGAAAAAAATCATCCTATGCTTTCTTTGATGAAAGATCCAGAATATCGAGAGGTACAAGAAGGTTTAGAAGAAATCCGATCACAAATTAAACAACTGGAAAACTCGTCTTTGTAATGATTACTTTTTTTCGCAAGCATTACGCCACTACAAAAACTTTTTTATTAATAAAATTATGACGAATGATTTTGAGACAATTAAAGCTACATTAAAAGATAAATGGCTGGATTATTACGAAGCTAATCAGTCTTGGATTGCTATAGTAATTGAATTTGATAAATTGCCTCAAAACAGGACACGACCTCATATGTCTTTTATCTTAGGGGTAATCTCTGCCTTAGAACCTAAACTTAACGAATATTTTTATTATTTTTCTCTAGTAACTAATGATGAGCCTGCAATTTTAAAAGCTCTTGGTTTAGACTTTGATCCTCAACTAGAATTAGAAAAACGTTCTGAAGAAAGAAAATTGGCTCAAGAAGCTACTCTAGTTCAAGATAATAGTGTCATCGGTCTTTTAGCAGAAGATCTAGAATATCGAGCCGTACAAGAAGGTTTAGAAGAGATCAGGGCACAAATAAAACAATTGGAAAACTCCTCTTAAAATCTCACTTTTAAGTCTTTCCTAAAATCCCACCTTTTCAAAACCATCATTTAACCCTAATTGGAGAACTCACCATGACTGCTGCTATTGAAAACACCGCCCCTTCTGCTCTTAACTTTGAATGCGAAACCGGCAATTATCACACCTTCTGCCCCATTAGTTGCGTTGCCTGGCTTTATCAAAAAATTGAAGATAGTTTCTTTCTCGTTATCGGTACAAAAACCTGTGGTTATTTCCTACAAAATGCGATGGGAGTCATGATTTTTGCCGAACCCCGTTATGCCATGGCCGAACTCGAAGAAGGGGATATTTCTGCCCAACTTAAAGATTACGAAGAACTGAAACGGCTCTGTCTGCAAATTAAACGCGATCGCAATCCCAGTGTAATTGTGTGGATTGGCACTTGTACGACAGAAATCATCAAAATGGACTTGGAAGGATTAGCCCCCAAATTAGAAGCAGAAATTGGTATTCCCATTGTCACCGCACGGGCTAACGGTTTAGATTATGCCTTTACCCAGGGAGAAGATACGGTTCTGGCTTCGATGGTGCATAAATGTCCTAGCCCTAACCAAGTCAAAGCGGAAGGGGAAAAAGAAGAACGTAATTCCATTCAAAAATTATTGAACTTTGGCCGTAAAAAAGAAGACATCAAACACGAAGAGGAATTTGTTAATCATCCGCCCTTAGTTCTCTTTGGTTCCTTACCCGATCCGGTGGTAACAAACTTAACGTTGGAACTGAAAAAACAAGGTGTCCAAGTATCAGGTTGGTTGCCCGCCAAACGCTATACCGAATTACCCGTCATTGACGAAGGCTATTATGTGGCAGGGGTGAACCCGTTCCTAAGTCGTACTGCTACCACTTTAATGCGTCGCCGCAAATGTAAACTGATTGGCGCACCATTTCCTATTGGCCCCGATGGAACCCGCGCCTGGATTGAAAAAATCTGCTCAGTTTTAGGCATTGAACCTAAAGGTTTAGCAGAACGGGAGGCTCAAATTTGGGAAAGTTTAGAAGACTATATTCAACTGATTCGCGGTAAATCGGTCTTCTTTATGGGCGATAATTTGCTGGAAGTTTCCCTCGCTCGTTTTCTCATCCGTTGTGGTATGACCTGTCAAGAAATTGGCATTCCCTATATGGATAAACGCTATCAAGCTGCTGAGTTAGCGTTATTGGAAAAAACCTGTCAAGAAATGGGGGTTCCCTTACCTAATATTGTGGAAAAACCGGATAATTACAATCAAATTCAGCGTATTTATGACCTCAAACCTGATTTGGTAATTACAGGCATGGCCCATGCTAATCCTTTAGAAGCTCGCGGGATTAATACCAAATGGTCGGTGGAATTTACCTTTGCCCAAATTCATGGCTTTACCAATGCCCGCGACATTTTAGAATTGGCAACCCGTCCCCTGCGTCGTAATAATAATCTCAAAGAATTGGGCTGGGAAAAATTAGTCAGAGAAGAGGCGATCGCTTAGTTTTAATTCTCTGTTGAAGATTGATTCCCCCTAACTTTTTGGGAAAGGGGGAAATTTTTTTGCTTATTTGCGGACTTCGTTAATACAATAATGAATAGGCCATTAGCCAGCGATCGCGCCACTGATGATTGTTTAGTTCACCCTAGTGGACTGGTTTTGCCTAATTTTAGCTCTGGAATTATTCCCGCTACAACGACTGACAATGGGGACAAAAATGGCTAGAACGTCCCGCTAATTTAATTCGTTCAATGACAGTTCCACAAACGCGACAGGGTTCTCCCTTTCTGCCATAAACCCAGGCAAGACCGCCATAGTTTCCGTTAATACCTGTCACATCCCGAAAATCACTAAAGGTTGTTCCTCCGGCCGCGATCGCTGTTTCTAGCACTGTGATAATCGCCCGATGAAGCTGCTCCCATTGGCTAAGAGAAATTTGAGAAACAGGAGTCGTAGGTTGTAAGCCACACTTAAATAAGACTTCATCTGCATAGATATTGCCCAACCCTGCCACTAACGACTGATCTAAGAGAGCCGTTTTAATGGGACGTTGACTTTTTTTCAGTTTTTGTTGAAGATAAACCGCCGAAAATTCTGGTGCAAAGGGTTCTGGCCCTAGCTTTTGTAATCCTGAAATAACACTAGTAGGCGTTTCGGAAGCAGCAAGGCCCCAAATGCGCCCAAAAGTACGAATATCCACAAATTCGAGTACTTGACCCTGTTCAAATTGAAAATAAAGACGGGTATGAGGCGCGATCGCTTTGGTTGAGATCTCTGGGTTGTTTTCTGGCATTTGCCAAAGTAACTGCCCCGTCATTCGCAGATGAACCCCTAAGTAACCCGCCGCCTTGCCTTGTTTGCTAAGGTTAGCCAAGAGATACTTGCCACGTCGTTGCCAATGTTCTAGGGTCGTCCCTTGAAGTTGTTGCCAAAACTGGTCAACAGAAAAGGGGTAAGCCAGCGTGCTCCGATGCAACACCGCTCCCCCCTGGATAACTTGTCCTAAGGTCAAACGATTAAGACCTCGACAGACAGTTTCAACTTCAGGTAGTTCTGGCACAATTTGCTAAAAATTAGGAATAAGTACAGGAAAAATCCTAGTCAATCCTAACGCTTATTTAGCAGCTGCGGCTTTAACAACATCTAGTTCGCTTTCAGCAAAGTTATTAGTGTTGATTCCTGTTGCACTGCCGCTAAAACCGTTATAGTTAACCCGGTCAAAGCGCACGATAACGGGATAGAGAACACCGCTTTTTTCCACGCTGGCAACAGTGCCTACATCACCATACCAGTAGGATTCAGGGCGTTTGATTCTAACTGTGTCTCCACGTTTGATGGCCATAGTTTTTCCTTAATAATTCCGTATGTTAAAGTAACCCGCGATCGCCTTAAATGCCCAAGCAAGAAAGAAGTTATCCCTAGCAGAGACAGTCTTGGCCAGATGAGCAGGCTTACTTAACGCAAAATTCTATCAGCTTTTCCTTGCATTCTCCTACCCCCGTTAAAGGAGTCTTACAAATCTTTACATCCCATCTCATCCTTTCTCATACCAGTTGATATAGTTAAGACTGTTTAAGGTTTTATCGCAGGAGATTTGAGTCATGGCTAAAGCTTTTTTACAAATAGGAGCGATCGCCGCGATCGGGGTAATGCTCATTGCTAACGTTAGCGAGGTCAGAGGACAGGCATTAAACGGGACGCTCAAAAAAATTAAAGACTCCGGTGTCATTGTGCTAGGAGTCAGGGAATCCTCCATTCCGTTTTCCTATCTCGACAATAATGAAAAAACCATCGGTTACTCCATCGACTTGTGTATGAAGGTAGTAGATGCGGTCAAAAAACAGCTTAAAATGCCCAACCTTCAAGTCAAAACCAATGCGGTCACCTCCCAAACCCGTATTCCCCTGATGACCAATGGGACTATTGATCTAGAATGTGGTTCCACCACCAACAGCAAAGAACGCCAGAAACAGGTTGCCTTTAGCGTCGCCCACTATGTCACCTCCGTCCGTATGGCAGTGAAGGCCAACTCTGGCATTAAAACCCTAGATGATCTTGATGGTAAACCCGTTGTCACCACCACCGGAACCACCTCTGATCGTTACATTAAACAGAATGAAAAGGGCAAACAAATTAATGTCAAAAATCTCTATGGCAAAGATCATGCCGAATCCTTTTTAATGCTGGCATCCGGTCGTGCAGTTGCTTTTGTGATGGATGATGTTTTATTAGCCGGACTCATTGCCCAATCCAAAAATCCCAAGGATTTTATCATCGTCGGGCCAGCCCTATCCGTAGAACCCTATGGACTCATGTTCCGTAAAGATGATCCCCAATTTAAAGCACTGGTAGATAAAACACTCACTGCGACCATGAAATCCGGTGCAATTAATACCATCTATAGTAAGTGGTTTATGAAACCGATTCCGCCTAAAAACGTCAATCTCAACTTACCCATGAGTGCAAAACTTAAGGAAGCCTTTAAAAATCCAACCGATCAGGGTGTTTAAGCTCCTTCTCGCTAGGCTTGATTTAAAATAAAGATTAGCATCGGCTGTCGTACCGTTAAAGTACGTAGTGATTTGGCTAAAAGCTCTATAACAAAGGGCTTAAGGCTCTTGCCCTTAAGGGGTTTGAGATGATCAACCGCTTAACCGACCTTCTTTGCCCTTTTATCCTCTTCTACCTATTTGTCTGATGAGCAAACCAACCCACGCCCATTTAACCTTTACGCTCAAGAAAAATTTGGCCTATGCCGACAAAGAGCAAACCAAACAGCAAAAAGTCTATTACATGGGAGCGAAGTTACTGGAAATTGGGATTGAACCAAAGGATGCGGTTTATCGCTGGTCATTACAAACCAATCCTACCGAGGAAATTTGGACTTATAGTGCCTATTGGGGGGAATCAAAAGTGCAATTGCTCTCTGGGCACTATCCCTTAACGGGGACTGAACTCATTGATTGTGCCAGGGCAAACGCTCCCCAGGGATTAACGACAACGACTCAACTCTGCGGTTACAACCAAGATACCCAAGCCTTTCAAGCAGCACTACAGGAGGCTACTCAGCAAGCTGGCCTATCCCTAGCATCTCTCACCGACCTCATAGAACCACCGGCGGGAATTAGCGTGGCTCCCGATACGGCTTCTTTGCTCTAAAAAAAGCGGAAATAGACTTCGAGCTTAGATAATCCAAAAGCCCTGTTTGCGCCACATTTGCTCCTGGAGGGCTTCTTCCACTTGAGGTGGCGCAAGTAATCCTTTCATGACCAGAAGTTCCCCTAATTTCAAACGAAAATAAGTTTGTTGGGCGATCGCATCTTCTAACTGTTGGGTCGTGATCCAACGCTTTCTCAGTAAGATTTCACCTAACTTCATAAATTGGGTGGCAGAAGGATTATTCTGGGGACGAGTCATTGTAGTAGCCAACATAGAAATTAACCTTTTCTGTCTATAGAGTTTATCAAATCAAACAGTGTATGAGAATGCCAGGGAAGAAATCGAAAAGATGCTTCCGCAAGATCCCTGAGAGAGTAATTCTTTTTAAGAGAGAAGTATATATATTCACCCAATATTAACATCATCTTTACACAATGGTTCAGTTTTACAAAAACTTAACAAAAAAAAATTGACCTGTAAGTCTTTCTAGGCCTGAAGAAAAGTCACTTTTAATACATCTAGACTTACTTGCTTTGGTTTGTTAAGTTTCGTTACAATCTTAATCCCATCATTTACAAAAGCGATTTCCACGAGGCCGAATGCAATCCCCCCCTATCCGTCAGCAACCCATCCCAAGTTCCTCAAAAACTCAAACTTATGATCTAACGGATTGGCAGCAGGGCTACAGTTCTCAAACCCAGGAACTAGATTGTTGGTTAACTGCCGTTGAAGGTGAAATTCCCCGACAATTACAGGGAACGCTCTTTCGCAATGGCCCCGGCTTATTTGAGATTGGGGAGGTTCCTATTCGTCATCCCTTTGATGGAGACGGGTTGATCACTGCATTTACCTTTACTGGGGATGGTCGTGTACATTTCCGCAATCGCTTTGTCCGCACGGATGGTTATGTCCAGGAACAGGCTGCAAAAAAAATGCTCTATCGAGGGGTCTTTGGAACCCAGCCACCGGGAAGCTGGTGGAAAAACGCTTTTGATCTAAGACTGAAAAATATTGCTAATACTAATGTCGTTTATTGGGGAGAAAAACTGCTGGCTTTATGGGAAGCGGCCCATCCCTATCGTTTAGATCCTCTGACGCTAGAAACCTTGGGGCTAGAGAATTTAGACGGAATTTTACAAACAGGAGATACTTTTTCCGCCCATCCTTGTATTGATCCCCATTGCGACCAGGATGAGGGTCAAGCTTGTCTAGTGAATTTTGCTTTAAAAACAGGGGTTTCTAGTCAAATTACCCTTTTTGAATTAAGTCCAACGGGAGAATTATTGCGCCGTCATCATCATAAAATCCCAGGCTTTGCTTTTATTCATGATTTTGCCATTACCCCTAACTACGCCATTTTTCTACAAAATAAGGTGACTTTTAACCCATTACCTTACCTATTCGGTTTCAAGGGAGCCGGAGAATGTGTACAATTTCAGCCTAGCCAACCAGCCAGAATAATTTTAATTCCTCGTAACCCGCCCTATGATCAGGTAAAAATATTGGCAGTGGAAGCAGGCTTTGTTTTTCATCATGCGAATGCCTTTGAAGCGGATCATAAAATTTATCTAGATTCAATTTGTTACGCCTCTTTACCTCAAATTCAACCGGATACTTTCTATAAAGATGTCAATTTCGAGAATCTTGATCCAGGTCAACTCTGGCGGTTTAGCATTGATTTGGATTCCGAATCCGTAGAACGGCAACTTTTATTGGCTCGCTGCTGTGAATTTCCTACTTTAAATAGCGATCGCGTTGGTCGTTCCTATCGATATGTTTATCTCGGTGCAGCCCATCATGATACCGGAAACGCGCCTCTACAGGCAGTGGTTAAACTGGATTTAGAGACAGGGGCAGAAAAAATTTATTCTGTAGCTCCCAGGGGATTTACCGGAGAACCGATCTTTGTGGCGAATCCTGAGGGAATTAGTGAAGATGATGGTTGGTTATTAATTCTTGTTTATAATGCAGCAACTCATCGTTCTGAACTGGTGATTTTAGAGGCTCAAACATTAACTTTCCTCGCTATGATTTCCTTACCGATCCATATTCCCTATGGCCTACATGGATCCTGGACAAATCACCGTTTTTAGGGCTTGGAAGATAAAATAACGCTCAACTATCGTTCCAATTCTAATTTTTATCAGACTAGAATCTCGACAATTTTTGATTTGTTACTTTGACCGGACTTGATCATCACCTGGGATTTAGACACTTGGAAATGCTTGGCTAGTAAATGAATTAACTCTAGATTCGCTTTACCATCCACAGGCGGGGATTTGAGGCTAATTTTTAAGCTACCATCGGCGATCGCTTCTATTTTCTGTTGTTTAGCATTGGGTTTAACTTTGACTGAGATTTTCATAGCGGATGGCGATATTAGTTCAATCTGAGGGGTTAGCGAGCAGATACTAAGGAGGAAAAATGCTGATAGATACGAACTTTTTCAAGTCTGGGGCCATTAACCGCTTCAATCGTAAAGGTCAAATTTTTATAGCGAAGACTTTCACCTTGGTGGGGAATTTTTTGCCATTCATAGAGTAGAAACCCACCTAGAGTTTGGTAATCGTCGGCCAGGGGGAGTCCTAAACCGAGAATTTCATTGAGTTCTTCTAGATTCATAGAAGCTTCCACCATAAAGGTTTGGGGATCTAGCATTTGTAACGGCAAACGATCTTCATTTTCGTCCGCTTCGCCTGCGCCTAAAATTTCCGTGACTAGATTCTCGATGGTGATCAGTCCTGAGGTTCCTCCAAATTCATCAACAACCATAACTGTTTTGAGATGCGATCGCCCTGGGTTAACTTTTAGCGATCGTTGCATGGAAGCCAATAGATCCGTTAAGGGGACATTTTCCGACACAAATCGAATCGGTTTCATCCAGGCTTCAAGCCTAGCTGTTGGGCACAGATCGCCATGTAGTAAGGGAACAGCTAATTCTTTAATGTCGATAATGCCACGAATATCATCTAGGGATTCTCCTTTGATGGGATAACGCGAATAACCATGAGTAATAATCGCTTGGAGCAAATCAGCAACCGTACTGTTGGCGTTAAGAACAATTAGCTGAGAACGGGGAACCATAATCTCGGCGGCTGTTGTATTTCTCAGAACAAAAGCATTATTAAGAATGGCTCGTTCGATATTGCCTAAGCCAATCGTTTCTTCTTCGGTGGCAATCAGCCGTTGGAGTTCCTCTGGTGTTAGTCGCTCTAAATCGCGGCTTTTGTCAGTATTGTCTAGCCCGATAAACTCTAATAACCAATAGGTGGAATGGTTTAAGAACCAGATAAAAGGATTCATTAAACGAGCGATCGCCTTGATCGGGGGAGCCAAAAACAGGGCTACCGTTTCAGTGTAGAGAAAAGCAATGGCTTTGGGACAGAGTTCTCCCAAGACGATTTGTAGATAGGTAATCAGTAAAAAAGCGAGGGGAATGGCGATCAAGTGGGATAGAAAATGGGCATAGTTCGGCAGTAGCGGGAATTGAACTAAAGCCAGAGCCAATCCCTGGGAAACGGTATTTTCGCCCAGCCATCCTAACCCTAAACTAGCCAGGGTAATCCCTAATTGTGTTGTCGAGAGTAAGGTATCTAAATGTTTTTGTAAGTATTGTACTGCCAGAGCTGACCGATCACCTTCTTCCCCCCGTTGGTTAATCCGTAGTTGATTAATCCGCGATCGCCCGACCGCCAGGATAGAAAATTCCGCCGTCACAAAAAACGCATTTAGGGCAATTAAAAGTATTATGAGTAACAATCGGCCAACCAGATCATCCATTCGCTTGATAACAGTCGTCAAAGCTCTATTTTAACGGACATTTTCTGTCTAATTTTGCTCCTAGATAACGATCGGAGTCAGAGACAGCCGCTAAGCTGGGCTATTTTGATTATTTTAAAGGCCGCATATTTCTAAACGGGCCATCAAGGTGGAGAACCAGCCAGTAAAACCCCAAAGTTGCAATCCTAACATTGGTAAATGACCAACAGGAGCCCAAATACTAAAATTCAGGTCTTTATAAGGAATCATGCGGCTATTTTGTCGCCAGCCCACCTGATCACAGAAATATTTCCAAATATCAGCGTTATAGTCTAAATTTCCTCCTAACTTAAGATAAAGAGATTTTTGGATGCTAAAGCCAAACCGTTGATTGGTTCCCTGATACCACAGTTGATCAATGGTTCTTAAATCTTCGCAGGCTAAGTTATTGACATGGACTTTATCTAACCATCCTTCCTTTTCACGATCGCAGAGTTTGAGAAACATACGACTGGTTTCCTGATCCGCTTCTCGAAATTTGGACTGGGCGATCAATTGCTGAAGGGGACTATAATCGATACCGGCGATCGAAATGAGAGAAATAGAATGAATCGGATGTATGGTTGACGCAGAAGTATCAATGGAAGATGGCATCTTCTTAGGGACGCGGGGTGAGGCAGCGGGAGGAGGACTCGGCAAACTCCGGGGGGGAGAGGTTATAGCTTTGGGGGGTGGTGGAACGGCGATCGCTTTTGGCCTTTGTACGATGGGAACCAAGGGAGCCGTTTGGGGAATAGTAATCTCAGCATTGTTTAATAACTCTAACCAGGCGGGAATCGACGGTGGACGATCTTCTGGTTTGATTTCCATCCCCTTGAGAATGGCGGCATTAATGCGATCGCTGATATTAGGATTATGTTGTTGGGGCGGAATGAGGGTCGCTCCCTGAACACGAAATGGGGCCGGAAAAGGCAATTGTAGGGTCAGAACATGATAGAGCGTCGCGGCTAAGGCATAGACATCGGTATAGGCCCCCCGTTTTGCCCGTCGTTCGTACTGTTCAATAGGGGCAAAAGACTCAGTGCGAGAATTGGTATGGGTTTCCTCCTTATCCTGGACAAACTCCCGTGCTAAACCAAAATCAATCAGAACCGCCTCCATCGTTGTTGCCCGCATCATAATATTGGCCGGTTTCACATCCCGATGCAAAAATCCTTGATGGTGAACATAGTCTAGGGCTGAACCAATTTGCTGAATATACCGTAACGCTTCTGCGACAGGTAATCCTCCCTTCGACTGGGCATATTGACGTAAATTGCCGCCAGCGACATACTCCATCACCATGCACCAGAGTGGGCCTTCCTGACAGATATTATCCACTCGAATAACATGGGGATGACTGCATTTCGCCAGTCGAAACGCCTCTTGAATAAAACGCTCCTGGTGTTTTTGAAAATCGGAACGAGTTTGCATTAAAGCATTCAGGGTTTTAATCGCCACCCACTCTTTTTGAGGTCGTTCCTGGGCCCGATAGGTTACACCGGCACCACCATAGCCTAAGACCTTGGCGATAACATATCTGCCGCCTTGAATCGTTTTTCCGGGTTGCCAGTGGCTCATGGAAAGAGAAAATTGCTGTGATAATAAAGGGAATGGGGATGATACAGTCAGATCATACTGACCCCGCAGAGAGATTAATCTACCATTCTAGGTTGACTAGCCCAGATGACTTGACCGCCCCTTCTCTATCTTCTACCTAAGATGATATCTTAATGACTCTAAAGACTACTTTGTTTTGATCTCGACTAGTGTTTTAGATAATCTGATGTCATTCGTATTGTAAGTTTGCTACTCTATTCCGAACTGTTGAGCTATTTTCTGGTTACTTCATAATGCTGACTCATTTTCGTCAAGCGGTTCAATCCCAAGATTTTCTACTCACGGCAGAAGTCACGCCTCCCAAGGGTCATGATCCTCAAAGGATGTTAGCGGTCTCTCAAGCTCTTAAGGGGCGGGTTCATGCCATTAATATTACCGATGGCAGCCGAGCGGTTCTGCGAATGTCCTCTTTGGCGGCTTGTGTTTTGCTCCAACGGGAGGGCATTGAGTCCATTTGCCAAGTGACCTGCCGCGATCGCAATGTGATTGGTCTGCAAGCCGATTTAATAGGAGCTTCAGCGTTAGGCATCCAAACGATTTTAGCACTAACGGGCGATCCCCTCAAAGCAGGCGATCATCCCCAGGCCAAGGCTGTCTATGATTTAGAATCGGTGAGACTATTGAAATTGATTGAAAAACTGAATCAAGGTGTGGATGCTAATGAAAAACCGTTAACCGATGGTGCGCTCGATCTCTTGGCGGGGGCGGCGGTGGATCCTCAATCCAAAAGTTGGTCTGGTTTACAATCCCGTTTTGAACGAAAATTAAAGGCCGGAGCGCAATTTTTTCAAAGTCAACTAATTACAGATTTTGATTGTTTAGATAAATTTATGACCCAGGTTGCGGCGGGTTGTGGTAAGCCAATTTTAGCTGGCATCTTTTTACTGAAATCGGCTAAAAATGCTCAATTTATTAACCGTAATGTGCCAGGGGTTGACATTCCCCAACATTTGATTGACCGTTTAGCCCAAGCCAGTGATCCCCTCCAGGAAGGCGTTAAAATTGCTGCCGAACAGGTTAAATTGGCCAAAGATCTCTGTCAAGGGGTGCATTTAATGGCCATTAAACGGGAAGATCTGATTCCGCAAATTTTGGACTTAGCCGGTATCCCACCGTTAACGGGTCAATAATTGAACTTTTGCAAATCCGCTTTTGAGTTTACGTCCTAATCTTTGTAAAGGAGAGGCTGGCGTTAACTTTTGAGGGGCGCGATCGCTGTCTTTCAAAAAACGATAATAGAGAAAAATGGCTTGATAGCGAATCCCCACATCCTCTCCCTGACATAACCGCCTAAAATCCTGGGCAGGATAGTTCATATAATGAAGACGATGAATCGGCTTTAAACCTTGCTCGTTATAAAGCACCTGATCAATCTCTACAAAGGGATCGGCATCGGCACAATTGCCCGTTCGATCATGGGGATTAGAACTGAGGGTAAAATTATAACAAGGTCGCCCAGAACGAAGAGTGAGATAATTAAACAAAAAAGCATCATCCCACCATTTAGGCAGCCAATTAATTTCCTGTTCTTGAATTAATTTCTGACTCAACATTTCTAATTCTGGGACGGAGAAAATGCCTCGTTTAGAGCCAAAAAAACTGGAACAATGAAGACTTTTCTGCACGAATTCACGATCATAGATGGGTTTGGCTTGCATTAATGACAAATCTAAGGCTGTTTTGCCTTCTGGTTTGCGATGTTCCCAATCATCAAAAACAAAATCAACGGTTTTAAGTCGCTCAAATAAGGGCTCTAGGGGTTTCATTGCCAAACTGTCGGCATCATAATAGACAAACTCCTCAAAAATACCGTCAAAAGCTACAAATTTACGATGATGACCTTTTCCCCAAGGAGGGCGTGGCTGCTGTTTTTTGCGAGCGACTGGATAGCTATCCCAGACTTTTTCGGCAAAATTTTCCCAAGCTTGAATAATCTGATTTTGCTCAAACAAACAAACTTGCGGTCTTTGTTGAATTTCGGTAATAATTTTATCTAAACGGTCATCAAAAGGAATAACACAGATCGGCATTTCTACACCGACATTTCTTTCAATACTATTGAGTAAGGCAATCAGTTGATCATAAACAACATCATTGGCTAGGGTATAAATGCCTCGCAGATTCATGCTATTCTCTCCATACAAACCTTTAGCAATAGCTTGAGCATAGTCTTTCCTGAGATGATTTTCCCTTCTATTACAGCCATTATTTGTACTCACAACCGCGATCGCTATTTGGGGGAAGCGATTGACAGTTTATTAGCCCAGGATTGCGAGAACTTTGAGGTCTTAGTGGTTGACAATGCCTCCACCGATCAAACTCAACAGATTGTCGCCTCACGTTTGCCCGATAAGCGTTTAACCTATCTCTACGAACCCCGTTTAGGTCTATCCTTAGCGCGGAATTGTGGAGCTGATCACAGTCAGTCAGAGATTTTAGCTTACCTTGATGATGATGCGATCGCCACGCCCCATTGGTTAAGCACGCTCCAAAAAGCCTATCAGGAAAATGAACAATTAGCGATCGCCGGTGGAAAAATTATTCTACGCTGGCCCGATGATGTGAAGATTCCCCAATGGTTATCCTTAGAAATGATGGGAGCCTTGGGACATTATGACTTAGGAACAGAACCTCTACAGATCAGCCAACCTGGGTTAACCCCTAGAGGCTTGAATTATTCCCTACGTCGCCGTTTTTTAGAACAAGTTGGCGGCTTTAATCAAAGCTTAGGGAGAATGGGTACTCAGTTATTATCGAATGAGGAACTCTATATGACCGAATTGGCCCTCCAGCAAGGCCTAACAGTGGCCTATCTTCCCGATGCGTTAGTCTATCATCAGGTGGCTCCCGAAAGGTTAAAATATCAATGGTTTTTTCGACGAGCTTGGTGGCAGGGAGTGAGTGAATGCCAACGGGAAAGCTTAACCGGAGCAGCAACAATCTTGCCAGTACAGAAGGGGTTAGAAAATATGCTCAGAGGCATTTATAAAGCCTTAAAGTATTGGCAAGATACTGACCTAAGATTTGAGAATTTTCTCTATGCCTATGGACAAATTGGTTATCTTAGTCAATGGTTAAAAATGAGTGTATTCCAATGATAAATTAAGCCAAATTTAAAATACTAATCAAGACATATTAACAAGATTGAAAATGACTCATAAAAAAGCGTTAATTTGTGGTATTTCTGGACAAGATGGAGCCTATCTGGCTCAATTATTACTGAGTAAAGGCTATCAAGTCTATGGAACCTCTAGAGATGCTCAGATGTCCTCTTTTCGTAATCTCAACTATTTAGGAATTCGAGAGCAGATTACATTAGAATCGATGTCCTTAAATGATTTTCGTAGTGTCATTCAAGTTATTACTAAAAGTGATCCTGATGAGATCTATAATTTGGCAGGGCAAACCTCCGTCGGACTTTCTTTTGAGCAACCCGTTGAAACCTTAGAAAGTATTGGGACGGGAACCCTAAACTTGTTAGAAGCCATTCGTTTTTTGGGAAAACCGATTAAGTTTTATAATGCTGGATCGAGCGAATGTTTTGGCAATATTGGCAATATTGCTGCCGATGAACAAACCCCTTTTCGTCCCCGTAGTCCCTATGGTGTCGCCAAGGCAACGGCTTTTTGGGAAGTGGCTAATTATCGAGAAGCCTATAATTTATTTGCTTGTTCTGGTATTTTATTTAATCATGAATCACCTCTGCGTCCTAGTCGTTTTGTTACACAAAAAATTGTTCAAGCAGTTTGTCGCATTGCCCAGGGAAAACAACAGCAATTATCTTTGGGAAACTTAACGATTCAACGGGACTGGGGCTGGGCTCCTGAATATGTAGAGGCGATGTATTTAATGTTGCAACAGGAAACACCAGAGGATTTTGTCATTGCCACCGGAGTCACCTCTCGTTTAGAGGATTTTGTGGATCAAGCTTTTACTACCGTTGGCTTAAATTGGCGAGATTATGTGCTAACAGACTCTAGTTTATTGCGTCCTTCAGATTTATCGATTAACTGGGGTAATCCTCAAAAGGCTAAGGAAAAATTAGGTTGGCAAGCGCAATGGAGGATGGCCGATGTGGTTAGGGCTATGATGAGTCATGCCCAATTATCATTAAATTAGGTTAATGAGTGAATTTTTAATCAATACATTTAAAATAAGTAGTTTAAAAAAGATGAATTATTGGTTAATGAAATCGGAGCCAACAACCTATAGTATTGAAACTCTGGAATCTGAAGGGGAAACGCTATGGGATGGTGTACGCAATTATCAAGCTCGTAATTTTCTCAAGCAAATGCAGATCGGCGATCGCGCCTTTTTTTATCATTCCAATACCGCCATTCCTGGCATTGTGGGTTTAGCCGAGATTGTTGCTAGTCAGGTAATTGATCCGAGCCAATTTGATCCCCACAGCGACTATTATGATCCCAAATCTTCTCCTGATGCTCCCCGTTGGCACACGGTCAAAGTTGCGTTTACCCAAAAATTTTCTAGAATCATTACCCTGACCGAACTCAAAGCCCGCTTTAGTCCAGAGGAATTAGGGGTTGTTAAAAAGGGCAATCGCTTATCTGTTTTACCGATACCAACAGCGATCGCCGCACAAATTTTAAGTCTAGTTAGTCTAGGAGTGCCCGCAAACGAAACTTGAAACCGAGACAAATCGTCTTAGGATGGGGTTTAAAGACCATTAAAACTTGAGAAATTCCTATGCAGTTTAGCGAGATTGTGGAGAAATTGGGTACAGTTGTCAAAGCCTCTAGTTTGACAGTTCAGCCCGATCTCAACCCAGATATTCAAGGGGTGGCCGCCGTTGACGAGGCGACTTCCCAGACCATCAGCTATATTGAGGGGGTAAAATTTGCCGCTAAACTCCAATCAACGGCAGCTAAGGCTTTAATCCTACCCATGGATGAAGCTTTACAGTCCCAAGCCAGTCAAAGGGAAATTGCTTGGATTGCCCTATCGGATTCAAAATTGGGATTTGCCCAGGTCATTCGTTTCTTTTATCAACCCTTTCGTCCCCAAGGGAGTATTCATGCAACTGCCGTCATTGATCCCTCTGTTCAACTGGGTCAGGATGTCTATATTGGCCCCCAGGTGGTGATTGAGGCGGGTGTGACTATCGGCGATCGCGTTTGTATTCATCCCCAGGTGGTGATCTATCCAGGGGTGAGCATTGGGGCCGGAACCACACTACATTCCCATTGCACCATTCACGAACGGACGGCGATCGGGGCTAATTGTGTGATTCATAGCGGAGCCGTAATTGGAGCCGAAGGATTTGGCTTTGTACCGACGGCTGAAGGGTGGTTTAAAATGGAACAGTCCGGGCGGGTGGTGCTAGAAGAGGGAGTCGAAATTGGCTGTAACAGTGCGGTAGATCGTCCAGCCGTCGGAGAAACCCGTATCGCTCAACACACTAAACTGGATAATCTCGTTCATGTGGCGCATGGTTGTCAGGTGGGGCAAGGCTGTGCAATGGCGGCCCAGGTCGGTTTAGCCGGTGGTGTGAAAGTTGGCAATCGCGTTATTCTGGCGGGCCAGGTGGGAGTGGCCAATCAAGTCAGCATCGGGGATGGAGCGATCGCCACGGCCCAAAGTGGTTTGCACAGTGATGTGGCGGCGGGCGAGATTGTTTCCAGTAGTCCGGCGGTTGCCAACAAGTTATATTTAAAAGCTTCGGCTATCTATAAGCGTTTACCAGAAATGTATCAAGCCATTAAACAATTACAAAAAAAGGTGGGAGAATAGGTATTTTTGCTGGTAGCGGGGTAGGCTGCATCATTTTTGATAGAATAGCAGCATTCGCTTGGATAACCAGCCGGTGTTTCTGAGGGAAGGATAAGCTATCAGAACTTTGATAATACAAACCTATATTTATGTCTCTATTTGATTGGTTTGCCAACCGCGAAAAGGCTGAACCCCCGACCATCCAACCGCAGCAGGAACGGGAAATTGCCGATGGTCTCTGGACAAAATGTCCAGCCTGTGGGGTTTTAACCTATACCAAGGACTTACAGGTAAATCAGATGGTCTGTGGAGAATGTGACCATCATCTGCGGGTAGATAGTGATGAACGCATTCGTCAATTGATTGACCCTAAATCCTGGCAACCGCTCAATGAACAGTTGCGCCCTACCGATCCTCTTCAGTTCCGCGATCGCAAATCCTATAAAGACCGTATTAAAGAAACTCAAAAAAGTACAAACCTCGGCGATGCAGTACAAACGGGGATCGGACGATTGGATGGTCTGCGGGTCGCTTTAGGGGTTATGGATTTTCGTTTTATGGGAGGAAGCATGGGATCAGTGGTCGGCGAAAAACTTTGTCGGCTGATTGAATATGCCACCCTAGAGGGTTTACCTGTCATTATTATTTGTGCTTCTGGGGGGGCCAGAATGCAGGAGGGAATGCTCAGTTTAATGCAGATGGCCAAGATTTCTGGCGCATTACAACGACACCATGATGCCAAGTTACTCTATATTCCAGTGTTAACCCATCCTACGACGGGGGGCGTTACGGCCAGTTTTGCGATGCTAGGAGATGTGATCATTGCGGAACCCAAAGCCACCATTGGTTTTGCCGGACGACGGGTAATTGAACAAACCCTGCGGGAAAAATTACCTGATGGCTTCCAAACCTCTGAATATTTATTGCAACATGGCTTTGTCGATGCGATCGTGCCTCGTCCCCAATTAAAGCGAATCCTGGCGGAATTAATTGGTCTGCATCAACCCTTCTTTCCTATCTTGCCTAACCTGAATGCAGAGATTAAATCCGTAGAGACAGAGATTGTTTTTCGGCATGAAGAATTGAATAGCCCTAGCAAGGAAGAAATTACGCCTTAAAAGTCGGTCAGAATTTCACCTCACCAAAACTTGATTTCAAGGTACTCATGTGGACTGAGATTGCTGCTCAAATTAGCCAAGTGACCGGCAAAACATTTCGGATTGAACAACGTCATCCGGTTGGTGGTGGTTGTATTAATCAAGGTTATCGGCTTCAGGCTGAGAGCCAAAGTTATTTTATTAAGCTCAACCAGGCTGATCAATTAACCATGTTTGAGTCAGAAGCGATCGCCTTACAACAGATGGCAGCGACTCAGACAATTCAAGTTCCTGAACCCATTTGTTGGGGAGTTAATGAGCGGCATAGTTATCTGGTGTTAAGTTGGCTTAATTTGGGTAAAGGTAATTCTACGAGTTGGCGATCCCTGGGTCGTCAATTAGCCAGAATGCACAGTCAGGGTCAGAATCAGCGTTTTGGCTGGGAACGAAACAATACCATTGGTTCTACGCCCCAAATAAATATCTGGTCTGAGAATTGGGCTGATTTTTTTGCAGAACATCGCATTGGCTATCAATTAAAGTTAGCGCAACGTCGCGGTGGCCATTTTCCAGATACAACGAAAGTGGTGACAAAAGTTCGGAATTTGTTAGCCGATCGCAATCCTCAACCAGCCCTAGTACATGGTGATCTTTGGTCTGGCAATGCAGCAATTCTAGACAGTGGAGAACCAGTGATTTTTGACCCCGCTACTTACTATGGCGATCGCGAAGTAGATTTGGCCATGACTGAATTATTTGGGGGTTTTCCGACAGCCTTTTATCAAGGTTATACAGAAATTTCCCCTTTAGCAGAAGGCTACCAACAGCGTAAAACGCTCTACAATCTCTATCATATTCTTAATCATTTTAATTTATTTGGTGGCAGTTACGCGGCCCAAGCCAATCAGATGATTAACCAGCTTTTTAACCCATAAAGCAAGATGATTACCCGTATTTTCCGCGTGCGAGTACCGAGGCAATTACATCAAGAATTTGAAGCTAAATTTTTGTCGATCTCGGTTCCCTACGTCACACAATACCCTGGCTTAGTTTCTTTGACTTTAGGCAGACCAATCTTTCCTCATTCTGAAGAATATGTGATGATTTCTCTGTGGGAATCTCTGGCGGCTTTAGCGGTTTTTGCCGGTCAAAACTGCGATCAGGCTATTATTCCAGAGGGGATGGAAAAATATGTGGAGGAATGTTGGGTACACCATTATGAAGTTTTTGGAGATTAGAGCTTAGAATCGGGATGTAGAATTAGCAACATCTCTATTTGATTGGTTCTCAAATTGCCCAAAAAATCCCGTCAATAGATGTTATAAATTTTAAGAAAACGGGAAAAATCTTGTTCACAAAGTCAATTATTCATGATCTTCATTCCGATAATCCTACGCCTTGAAGAGCAAGATCAACATTTTTGCGAACGGATTGGGCGGAAAGATGCAAGGATTCTGTTTCTGCATCGGTTAATTTTACTTCCAGTACACTTTCCACGCCTCGGCAGCCTAAACGACAGGGAACACCAATAAACACATCCGTTAGTCCATATTCCCCATTCAAATAGGTGGCGGCGGGTAAAAGGCGAGATTGATTGCGAAGGATGGATTCAACCATCACACAAGCCGAGGAAGCGGGGGCATAATAAGCTCCTCCCGTTTGCAGCAATTTAACAATTTCAGCCCCACCATTACGAGTTCTTTCCACTAACTGTTCAATGGTTTCCGTGCTCATCAGTTCTGTAATGGGGACTCCGCGCACAGTACAGTATCGGGGCAACGGTAACATTAAATCACCGTGACCGCCCAGAACCATTGCACTAATATCCGCCGTACAGACCCCTAGGTGCATGGCAATAAAGGTTTGGAGACGAGAGGAATCTAAAACCCCAGCCATGCCCATAATGCGCTTAGAGGGTAAGCCCGTCGCTTTCCAGACAAGATAGGTCATCACGTCTAGAGGATTAGTAATCACGATAAAAACGGCATTAGGGGAATATTTGAGCGTATTTTGGGCGGCTTCTACCACAATTTTGGCATTGATATGGAGTAGATCATCTCGGCTCATGCCAGGTTTACGGGCCAGACCGGCCGTAATGACCACAATATCGGCCCCTGCTGTCTCCTCATATTGGTTCGTGCCAATGACTTCACTATCGTGCTCTTCAACCCCCTGGGCCGCCATCAGATCGAGGGCAATGCCCTGGGGAAGGCCAGGGACAATATCAAGCAGCACGACATCAGCAAGATTTTTGCTCACAATACGCTGGGCTAGGGTACGACCAACGTTTCCGGCTCCGATAACGGTAACACGAGCAGATTGACAGGCAATAGGGGAGTAAGACAGCGTGTTCATAGGGAAATCCCTTGGGATTATTTAGGTTAACTAGCCACTTCTAGTTGATCGATGCGTAACCAAACACTGGGGGTAGGAACATAGAAGCGCACTAGGGCATAGTCTTCCTTGAGGTCTAGCACTTCTCCCTTGCTCTCAAACAGATAATTGGGCAAACGGCGATCGCTGGCTTGGGACTCTAGACTATTTTCCAATTGTTCCCGTACGACTCGAACTAACGCACCTTTTTTAATTGTAACCGCCATAATTTTGTCTCAGGGCTTGACGAGGGTTTTCTCTGTAAATTGTTACATACAGCAAAGCCATGACAAAAATTTTGTAATTCTTATTTTTAACACCGCTTTTTACCTGCCTTTTCCTCAAGTATTCCCCAGGCTATTCCCCCGTTTTGACAGTTTTTCCCCAGAGAATAGACATTTTTCCCCAAAGACAAATACTCTTGTTTGTGCCTAAAGCTAGCTATAGAGGCCAAATTGATAGACTCCCCCCTAGGGATAGTAGTCCTTGGCCTGGTTATTTTTCTCGGCTGGGGAATACGACAATCGTGAGAAGGGACAAGCCTAGACACTGAGTTCGCGTAAAGTTGTGTAACGGAAAAATGGCTAAAATGCCTATTCTCTCGTTGGACAAATTAAATATTTAGAAATTCTGTAACATTCTGTAGCATTGACAAGTCCCCTCATTCCCCGCTAAAAATAATGGGCACACCTAAATAACCTCACCGCTCATCCAGGATTTGGCCCTAGGAGCAAACAATTTGTGAGGGAGTTTCTGAATTTGACTGAGGCGAATATGGATACATTTGTTAGCATTTTTGCGGAAATTCCCGAAGATTTACATGAATCTCTGACCAAATATCTAGAGAAACATCCCAACTGGGATTTAGATCGGGTATTCTCTGCGGCCCTATCGTTATTTTTGCTGCAAAATGAGGGAAGCTATGGGGGACAAACTTCTCCAAACTACCAAGCCTGTGCGCGGGTTTATTTGGAAACCCTGTTTAAACAACCTGACTAAACTATGAGTGATGCGATCGCCGATCAGCGAATAATTCCCCGTTTAATTGTCGGATTGGGCAACCCAGAAGCAAAGTATGCTAAAACTCGCCATAATATTGGCTTTGAAGTCCTAGATGCTTTGGCTCAGGCTTGGCATGGTAATTGTCTAGAAAACCGTCGTTTTCAGGGACATTTTGCCGAAGTGATGGTACAGGGGAATAAGGTAGGACTACTCAAGCCCAATACCTATATGAATCGTTCTGGACAAGCCGTGCGGGCAGTGATGGACTGGTATAAACTCACACCCGCCTCCCTCTTGGTGATCTACGACGATATGGATTTACCGTTGGGGCGACTGCGTTTACGGTTATCGGGTTCGGCAGGGGGACACAATGGCATGAAATCCATTATTAGTCATCTCAATGGTCAGGATTTTCCGCGACTGCGCTTGGGCATTGGCAAGTCTCAGGATAATACGGAAACCATTTCCCATGTCTTAGGACGCTTTCGGCCAGAGGAAGAAATACTGGTAAAGCAAAGTTTGGCTCTGGCCGTGGAGGCGGTCGAATCGAGTCTGCGGGTGGGGGTGGAAAAGACGATGAGCCTGTACAATAGCCGCACGGTACTTAACTAGGGTATATTTAGGGTATAATGGAAAATTGTCATGCTAACTCAAAATCGTTCTGTGGATTGCTTGGAGGGGTCATTGGAGACCAAATTTATTCTTAAAGTTCTTTGGTTAGATCAGAATGTTGCGATCGCCGTCGATCAAGTCGTCGGTAAAGGAACCAGCCCGTTAACAGCCTATTTCTTTTGGCCCCGTCATGATGCTTGGCAGCAATTGAAAGATGAATTAGAGGCGAAGCACTGGATTGCAGAAATAGATCGCATTGAAGTGTTAAACCAAGCCACTGAGGTGATTAACTTCTGGCAAGATTTAAAAAACCATAATAAGCAAATTTCGATGGCCGAAGCCCAGGGTAAGTTTCCTGAAGTTGTTTTTAGTGGTAGCAATTAATCGCTCTACTATGGTTTTAAAAATGATTGAGGACAGGCGTTATTTCTGTCCTTATTTATTTAGCTACTGTATACACACATCTATTCTCAAATCTCATTTTGCCCCCCCAGCCCCCCAACTTTGGGGGGAGAGCAGTATTTTAAACTGGGTCAAAGTCCCCCAGAATTGGGGGATTTAGGGGGCTTAGAAATCTCGAAGTCAAAACCCAAGGCTTGTGTGTACACAGCAGATTTCTTTAGAGGGTGGTAAATCGTTAGGAAGCAAGATGAAATCGATTATTGAACAGTTAAATGAAATTTTTATCCCAGCTTTAACTGAAGTAGTGGGAGAAGAAAAAGATTATCCTACCCCTGTGATTGTTCCAGCGACTAACCCGAAATTTGGCGATTTTCAATGCAATCTCGCTCTACCGTTAGCCAAAACCCTAGGACAGCAACCCAGAGCGATCGCCGAACAGATTATTGCTGCCATTAAGCCAGAAGAAATTTATAACATTTGTGAGCCGTTAACTATTGCTGGCCCTGGTTTTATTAACTTAACTCTGAAATCTGACTATATTTCCTCTCAAATTAAACAGATGCGGCAGAATTCCCGTCTAGGGGTAGAAAAAATTCCCCAACCAGAACGGGTGATTGTCGATTTTTCCAGTCCCAATATTGCCAAGGAAATGCACGTTGGCCATCTGCGATCAACCATTATTGGTGACTCCATTGCGCGTGTTTTAGAGTTTCGAGGTTACGATGTGCTGCGCCTCAATCATGTGGGCGATTGGGGAACTCAATTTGGGATGTTAATCACCTATTTAAAAGAAGTTTACCCTGATGCCTTAACCCAGGCAGATGTGCTCGATCTCGGAGATTTAGTGACTTTTTACAAACAGGCAAAAATTCGTTTTGATGCTGATGAACAGTTTAAAGAAGCCTCCCGTCAAGCCGTTGTCACCCTACAAGCCGGTGATCCCCTCAGTCTCAAAGCTTGGCAATTACTCTGTGAGCAATCCCGTCGAGAATTTCAGGTGATTTACGAGCTACTGGATATTGCGTTAATGGAGCGGGGAGAATCGTTTTATAATCCTCTTTTAGCCACCATTGTCAGTGAATTAGAAACCCTTGGTTTATTAACAGAGGATCAGGGGGCAAAGTGCGTCTTTTTAGACGGTTTCACCAATAAAGAGGGTAATCCTTTACCTTTAATTATTCAAAAATCCGATGGTGGTTATAACTATGCAACAACCGATCTAGCTGCCTTAAAGTATCGTATTCAAAGCGATCAAGCAACCAAGATTATTTATGTGACTGATGCCAGTCAGGGAAATCATTTTGCTCAGGTTTTTCAAGTCGCTCGTAAAGCAGGAATTTTACCCGAATCGATCGCCGTTGTTCATGTACCCTTTGGCTTGGTTAAGGGTGAGGATGGCAAAAAATTAAAAACGCGATCGGGAGAAACGATTCGCTTAAAGGATTTATTAACAGAAGCCGTTAATCATGCCCGTCAAGATTTAGAGAAACGACTTCAGGCAGAAGGAAGACAAGAAACTCCTGAATTTATGGCCAATGTCGCTCAAGTCGTGGGCATTGCGGCGGTTAAATATGCTGATCTAAGCCAAAATCGCAGTAGTGATTATGGGTTTAGCTACGAGAAAATGTTAGCATTACAGGGCAATACGGCTCCCTATATGCTCTATGCCTACGCTCGTATTAAAAGTATTAGCCGTGAAGGTCAAATTAATTTGCAAGCCTTAGGGGAAGACGCGCCCGTTTTACTTCAGGAAGTCAGCGAATTAGCCTTAGCAAAGGCGTTATTACAATTAACGGAGGTGATCAAGGAAGTCGAAACGAGTTTATTACCCCATCGTCTCTGTGATTATCTCTATGAACTAAGCAAAAAATTTAATCAATTCTATGAGAGTTGCCCCGTTTTAAAAGCAGAAGAGCCGATAAAAACCTCCCGCTTAATTCTCTGTGATTTAACGGCTCGAACGTTGGCATTGGGGCTGTCGTTGTTGGGCATTCCTTTGTTGGAAAGAATGTAGTTCCTAAAAAGAAAAAGCGATCGCCAAAACTGACCCTAAAATGGGCCTAAATGGCTTTTTGCTCTGCTTGACGCAATTGTTCAACCACCCGATCTAATCTCACCGAATGGGAGGCTTTAAAGAGAACGCGATCGCCCGTGCCGAGAAAGGTTTGTAAACGTTGGCTAAGAGCTTCATGGGTATTAAATAGTTCAATGATCATACCCTTGGCCCCCAGGGCTATCTCCTCTGCTTCAGGGTCATTGGCCAAAATAAACAGACGGTCAACGCCTAACTGTTTGACCCGTTCCCCTACCCGTCGATGAAATTCCGGCGATCGCTCTCCCAACTCCTTCATGGCTCCAAGCACCGCAATCTGACGCTGGCCCGGCGTTTCCTTTAACAACTGTAGGGCTGCTAACATGGATTCCAAACCGGCATTATAGGTTTCATCCAATAACAAAATATCTGTACCAATGGTGTCCCGTCTGGCCCGACCCCCCGGCAAATTAACCGTTAAGCCCTGGGTAAAAGGCTGCCAATCCAATCCTAAAACTTTAGCGACAGTTAAAGCAGCGAGATAGTTAGAGGCATTATGCGCCCCTAGCAAAGGCAAGGGAAAAACCTGATTTTCAACACGCAAAGTCTGAGCATCTAATAATTCTCCTCGAATATCTCCTTGAGTTAATCCATAGGTTAGAGTCTGACCCGACCATAGGGTTTTTGCGGTTCGACATAATCGCTCATTGTCCGCATTCAAAATAGCGATACTACTCTTGGGCATTTCGGCTAATAGTTCACATTTTGCTTCGGCGATCGCCTGTTCAGAACCTAGACGACCAATATGGGCAGTTCCGACATTAGTGATCAAGCCGATAGTAGGTTGAGCGATCTGAGTGAGTAAAGCAATTTCCCCTCGTCCGCGCATTGCCATTTCAATAATGGCGTAGTCATGATTCGTGGTTAGCTCTAACAGGGTTTTTGGTACACCAATTTCGTTATTGTAATTAGCCTCGGTTTTATGCACCTGACCATATTTTGATAAGACAGCAGCAATTAATTCTTTGGTGGTGGTTTTGCCGACGGAACCTGTTACACCAACGATGGGAATTTGAAATTGATTTCGCCACCAATGGGCAATTTTCTGATAAGCAATCAGGGTATTGGGAACAACAAACTGGGTAATTGTACTGAACTTTTCGAGGGGGAGAGGTTGCTCCACAATCAAGGCGATCGCACCCTTTTGAATGGCTATTTCTAGGAAGCGATGACCATCAAAACTTTCCCCCCGAAGTGCAAGAAAAATATCTCCATGTTCTAAGGTACGAGAGTCTGTGCTGATCTTTTGCATCCGCAAATCCACGGATAAGCTCAAAACATTTTCAGGAGAAATATCCAAAATTTCACGGAATTGAGAAAGGAAAAGATTTAGGAACATTTTTAAACAGAATTAACCAAACAGCTTGGGAGATATTGATATACAATGGGAAAACCAATAATTAACGTCATCTATCCTTATATTGTGATCTGGATCACATACAATTGGTGTTTTGATGAATTAGCTTTGAAGTGAAAGCTGCAAAATTAAGAGTTTTCTAGCTGATCAGCCCAATCTTAGCACTGACGTGAATTCTCAGAAAGCTATTTGGACTTTACGGAAGCGAAGATCCCTACTGACGAGCGAAAACTTTAGATAGAATAAACTCTCAGCCCATTACTATTTGAATCCTAAATTTGAGCCAGGAGGGCTGTTTCCTATGAGTACCCCCCAAATAATATCCAGTCCATCCTATGACAAACGATCTTCTGATGAGCAATTTCTCTACGATTATTTGTTGAAATCTGTTCAATCTGAGCCACCAGAGCAGGTATTAGAGAACTTTCGCTCCTTGTTTATTGAAGCTCGTGGCGGTAGGGATCCGCAGGCCTATCTTGCCATGGAACGCTTAGTAAGGGACAAAAATATTGATCGCACCTTTAACTATATTTTCAACCGTTGCTGCCACATTATTATTAACCATTGGCAGATGAATCCCCAATCCCAACGGATGATTCCCGCCTTAATCGAACTTTTTGAGAAATTGCCAGCGACAACGAATGCCAGTTATAACGCCGTCAATCGTATTCGCCAACTCGTTAAAAACTTTACCTACGGGGAGCATTTTGTCAAAATTCAACGTATTGCCACCATTGTTAACACCAAAAATATCTCTGCCGGAACGACTTCCGTTGGCACTCTGATTCATCGCTATCCCTATCTCTATGATTATTGTTTGTTAGGTGATGATAGTAGTTATGAACACCAACAAACTGTGCGTAGAATCAAATCCCAAACAGAACGATGTTTTGAAGTGAATTTGTCCCGCTATGTCACCTATAAAGTTCGCATGGCCCAATTAAATGGGTCAGGACTGCTAGTTCCTCAAACTGAATTGGTGAATCCGGTCAAAAATCCTACTCTTCTCAGCGATCGCGAATTGAGCAAATCCCTGAAGCATTTTGTCGGTAAAGTGGAAGATGGCCAGTCCTACAAAACTCTATCCCAGAATTTTACCAATCACACCGTTCATACCCAAACCTTTGGAGCCTTTAAAGATGATCTCTACGAATATATTCTTGGCTCTTTAGATGATAAATATCGTCGTGGTCAGTTTAATAAAAAGCTCTTTCATCTGCTACAAAATACAATGCCAGAATGCGATCACCAAAAGCCAACGGAATTTTTGCTACTACGAACCTCTAGCCAATTACTTAATTTCCTGATTGTTGAAAGTTCTAATCAGCCAGAGCACTATGTTTTCATTGACTTGATTACTAATATGGGTGTAACTAAAACGATTGGTTTATTTCTGAAAATTACACTGTTTTGCAAAAAGGTTAAACCCTACCTGGAAAAACGTTTTTCCATTCTCTTTAGTCACTATGAATCCTTCACGAGAGAAGGCGTTCCCTGGTTAGTGAAGTCGTTAGAAAATATGCAGTTAGCGTTTAGTGTTCATTTTGGTAAGGTCGATCTGTCTGGCTTGAAACAAACTCAATTGTTAAATTAAGTGACCTATGCTAACTGTTCCGGCAGTCATAAAATTTACAGTTCTCTCCCTAATTTCGAGTCTTGGTCTTCTAGTTCTGTTTTCTTCAGTCGGACAAACCCAGGAAAGTGGTGCTTGCTATTTGCGAGGGGCGAATGGACAATCTGTTGACTTAGGAAAATTGTGTGGTTCTTCCCAACCTTTACCCCATACTAAAACGGTTTCCCAGGGAGTTTATCAGATCCCTATTAAACGGCGGGTTGGCAATATCCCCGTCATTGAAGTCATTGTTAATGGTCAATATCATCTAGAGATGTTGTTTGATACAGGAGCCAGTAGTATCGTTTTAAATAAACAGGTAGCTGATCAGGTGGGACTCTCCTACGGTGAAGAGGTGGCCATAGTTCACACTGCTGGCGGAAAGGTTGCCAGTCCGGTGGGAAAAGTTGATTCTTTACAAGTGGGACAATTGCGGGTGAGAGATCTGGAAGTCATGGTAACACCGAAATTAGGCGATATTTCAGGTCTATTGGGACAACCTTTCTATGCTCAATACGATGTCACGATTAAGAAAGATATGATTGAATTACGTCCTCGTTAAGATTCAGCATTGATGTTCAGAAAAGTTAAACTTTCGTAGAATCAAAAATGGCTTTTAACGTCTGGGCATAATTTTCGGGATTGTGAAAAGCTTGAAAATCGGCTTGCATGGTTAAGATTTTAGCCTGAATCTCTGAATTATTGGCCACTGCCCAAATTTGGTTAACAATTTCCTGGGGACTTTCCCCTGTTAGAATTAAAGCTTCTAAGTGATATTTTTGAAGAGCCTTGGCCATCCAGGTTGCTGAGGTCACGAGGGGAATTTTTCCGGCAATAATGGCCTCAGTAAAGATACCAGAGGTTCTTTCTCGATAGGCTTCGGCATCATAGGGAAGTAAAATAATATGACTTAGGGCCAACCAATGATTATATTGTTCTCGACTGAGACGATCTGGAATAGTTTTTATGAGAATACTGGATTGTGAATGATGAGAAGTTTGTAACTCTGCACTTTCAGCAGCGACTAAACAGATTTTATTACAGATTTTGTCTCCGTCATGAATAGATGCTTGACTGAGCAGTTTAAGAATTTTCCATCCCTTTTCAGGACGTGGAGAACCGGGCCACCAACAAAGAATTCTTTCCGGTACTTCTTCTTGTTTTTCCACAGCATTTTCTTGCCAATCTGTGTGTGGAATAGGTATGACGGTCATGGGAACTTGAAAATATTGGCATAAGGCCGTTTGTAATGGTTCACTATCGGTTAAAAATTGCAAATGTTGAGATGGTAAACGTTGCTTGATTAAACAATGGAGAAATTTGTAGAAAGGGCGGGTTTTATCTTGATGCACGTCACGCCGATAAAGTAACCAAACCTGTAAATGCTGACAGGGCATTAACCAAAGGGCGATCGCCAGGGAGAAAAGTTGTAAATGGATAAATCGTTCTAAAAAAATAATCGTGGGGCGATCGCGATCTTGCCCTGGTTGTTGAAAATATTGGGCAATACTAATTCCTAATTTAATTGCTTCTGTGAGTCTCCCTAATTTGGCGATCGCGTTTCCTTCTGCTTCTAAATCCGTTGAAAATAAACAGGGCTGCCAATGACAGGGTAAATGCTCAATTTTGGGCGTTTGCGAAGAGATTTGAGGAATCAAAGCTTGGTGTTCCCAGCCTAAAGTTTGCACAGCCTGACAAACCGCTTCATGGTAAGGAATAATATGACCTTCACCTCCCATCAGATTAGGAATCAGAGAGACAAATTGAGGTTTGCCATTATCTTGTTGAGTCATGGTTGAGGAGGCTAACGGTATCACTAATCTGATCAAATACAGGAATAGGGCTGGGATATTGATTCAGACTCGCTAAGGTCTTTTTCCCTCGTCCTGTTAACACTAATAAGGGTTGACAATCTGCTTGCAAGGCTGCTTCCAGATCGCTGGGTGCGTCGCCTAAAAAATAGGAATTTGGGAGGGAAATGTGGTATTTCTTGGCTGCCTCAATCAGCATTTTGGGAGATGGTTTACGACAATCACAACCGGCTTCAGGATGGTGAGGACAGAGAAAAATATCAGCAAAAGTGACACCAAACGGTTCATAAACTTCACGAATACGATGGTGAACGCCTTCCACGTCCTCTAGGTTGAAATAACCTCGACCCACTCCCGATTGATTGGTGATTAAAATTAAGTAATAACCGTGATCTTGCCATTGTTTCAGGGCCTGACCAGCACCAGGGGGAATATTGACCTGCTCAGGACGACTTAAATAGGGGACATAATCAATGACCACACCATCCCGATCTAAAAAGAGGGCTTTGTGAGACGAGACGTTGGCAACCATAGCAATGGACAGCGTGGAAAAACAACCGTTTATTAAACCACTAATTGGGCTTCCCTGGTCTGGGATTTGGCAAAGAGTTGGGCCTCCACCTGTTCACAGATCTGATGATAGGTAATGAGATGAATTTCTTGAATATAGGGAGTATTTTTTTCGGCAACAAAGAGGGGATAATCAACAAATTCCTGGAATAAACCACCGTTATGGCCTGCCATGCCAATGGTAATTAAATCTAGATCTTTCGCTCGTTTAAGTGCGTGGAGAACATTAGAGGATTTGCCAGAGGTGGACAGACCCCAGAGAATATCCCCAGGTTGACCCAGGGCTTCTACCTGTCGAGAAAAGACAATATCAAAACTATAGTCATTGCTCACCGCCGTTAAGATAGAGGCATTGGTTGAAAGGGCGATCGCCGGTAATGCCTGACGATTGAATTGGAAACGACCCACAAATTCCGCCGCAACATGTTGAGCATCGGCTGCCGAACCACCATTGCCACAGATCAATAACTTTTTCCCTTTCTTAAATTGTTGGGTAATTATCTCCGTTGCTTCGGCGATCGCATGACAGTAAAAGGGGTTGAAGGCATTTTCTAGGCATTTTAGCCGCGTTTGAATCCACTCAGACATTGTAACTCCTCACATAAAACGGAGAAAGGCAGAACCTTTCCGACTCATCACCACAAAATTTTGACACGATGCCAAATGAATAGTCCTCATTCTAGTCGAGATGGACAAAATTTGACGTAGGTTGCCTGGAATTGACGTTCTGGGGTTTAGGAAAGTTCTCACCTTAATTAGCCCATGAAATGGTATCAAGCTAATCATCCAAAAGTGTTTTTCCCCAGTTGGGTACGGGAATAATGCTCTCAAAAGTGTTTTTCCCCAGTTGGGTACGGGAATAATGCTCTAATTCATCCCCTTGGCATCCTCAACGTCCCAGAAGGACAGGGTTTCTATCCAAATCTTCGATGAGTTGAGCAATAATGTTAGATTAGGCATTGAGTATTAGTTTCCCAAAACTAGGTACTTGACCCTTTGCAAAAAATTAGGAGAATAACAATGTTCTTCCATGCTTCCTACCTCATATTATTGCCTGGTATGGCCTTGATGATGTGGGCCCAGTTCCATATTCGGAATACTTACCAAAAATATGCCTCCATTTCCTCTAGTTTAGGGATGACAGGAGCACAGGTAGCCGACACCATTTTGCAGCGCATGGGAGTTCAGGATGTGCGAGTCGAACCCATTGAGGGAGAACTCACAGACCATTATGATCCCAGTGCCAAGGCCGTTCGGTTATCATCCGGGGTTTATGATTCCACGTCCCTAGCGGCAGCCGCGATCGCCGCCCATGAATGCGGCCATGTGTTACAGGATGTCCAGGGCTATACACCGATGAACCTGCGGGCGGCTCTGGTTCCGGCAGCCAATTTGGGTTCTAATATTGGCCCGTTGCTAGTGGTTGTTGGACTTTTTCTGGGCAGTGGCGGCATAATTTTAAGTAATATTGGTATTTTCATTTTTCTGGCAGTGATTCTATTTCACCTTGTCACCCTCCCGGTTGAGTTTGATGCCTCTCGGCGGGCATTGCGCTTGATTGATGATTTCGGTATTTTACAGGGAGAAGAAAATCGGGGTGCTCGTCAAGTTCTCAGTGCAGCGGCCCTAACCTACGTGGCCACTACTTTTTATGCCGTTTTACAACTGCTGCAATTGCTCCTAATGCGCAGAAATTAATCATTACTAACCATGACCTTGGATGCTCCTTCTCCCATCATTGCGGATCAAGAACCCTGGATTGATCTGCGCCAATATGATCAGTCCTGGTTTGAGCGGGGGCGGCCTAATTGGTTAATTCTCCTCTGGTGGTTTGTGCAGGCGATCGCTTTTCCCCTGAGTCTGCATTTTGGTCATGGGGTCAGAAATAGCTTGTTGCGCTTATTTGGGGCCAAAATTGGTAAAAGGGTTAAAATTCGTCCTACGGCTCGTTTCACCTATCCCTGGAAGGTTGAGATTGGTGACGATAGTTGGATTGGCGATGACGTTGTTATTTATAGTCTGGACTGGATTCGCATTGGTCGTCAGTGCGTTATTTCACAGAAATCCTACCTCTGTTCCGCCAGCCATGATTTTTCTGACCCAGCCTTCGGACTGAAACTGGCCGCGATCGCGATTGGCCATGGGGTTTGGATTGCTGCGGACTGTTTTATTGGGCCGGGGGTTGAAATTGGGGCCAATACGGTCATTGGGGTAAGAAGTACCGTTTTAAATAGCATTTCTGCTGCTCAAGTGGCCTGGGGCCATCCCTGTGAAGTGCGCTATCCTCGCCCACAGCCCTCAAAATCTGATTAAATCATGGTAAAACTTCTGATCCTCAGTAATGGCCACGGAGAAGATGCGATCGCCGCTCGTATTGTCGAACATTTGCTGGCCACCAATCAGTCATCACCAACAAACTGGGAATTAGCCATTTTACCCTTAGTGGGAGAAGGTCATGCCTATGCTCATTTGCCAGTGTCGATCCTGGGTGCAACTCAAGTCATGCCCTCAGGAGGCTTCATTTATATGGATGGTCGTCAACTCTGGCGAGATCTACAAGGGGGCTTAATCTCATTAACAGGCAAACAATATAATCTGATTCGCGATTGGGCCAAGTCGGGCGGGAAGATTTTGGCCGTGGGAGATATTGTGCCTTTATTTTTAGCCTGGTTAAGCGGTGCAGAATATACCTTTGTGGGCACAGCTAAATCGGAATACCATGTGCGAGATGACAAGGATTGGTTAGCGACAAGCTCCTGGTTAACACGACAGCTTGGCTCAGTTTATTTTCCCTGGGAACGGTGGTTAATGAATCGTCCCCATTGTCAGGCTGTTTTTCCCAGGGATGAGTTAACCAGTCAAATCTTGCAATCCTTTTCTATTCCTGCTTTGTCTTTGGGCAATCCCATGATGGATGGTTTGGATAGACCGGCATGGCTACCCCCTATTCTTGAACCCCGTCAAACCCACACGGTTCTTCTCTTGCCAGGTTCGCGTTCCCCAGAAGCTTTTTACAATTGGGAATTAATTCTACAGGCAGTTCAATCACTGATTCTGGAGCACAAAGATCAAGCCTGGTGTTTTCTCGCCGCGATCGCCCCCCATTTATCCCTTGATCCCTTTCAAGACCCTTTAGGTTCCCAGGGTTGGCAGCGTTTATCTCAGCCTGAATTACCCGTAAATGATCCCCAGGCGTTAGGTTTTCAACGGGGAGTCAATAAACTTTTTCTTTCCCCAGGAGCCTACGCCGACTGTTTACACCAATCCCAAACGGCGATCGCCATGGCTGGCACGGCAACGGAACAATTCGTCGGTTTAGGTAAACCTGTGTTTAGCTTTCCTGGCGTTGGCCCCCAATTTACCCCCCACTTTGCTCGTCAACAAAGCTATCTTTTAGGCCCCTCGGTCATCCTGTTAGAAAATCCTCAACAAATTGCTACCCTGCTGCCCAAAATTCTAAGCAATTCTACTCAGTTAAAACGAATTCAGGAAAATGGCTTTCACCGGCTAGGTAAACCAGGGGCCGCCGCTCGCATTGCCCATCAGCTTGCAAAAATCTGGACTTAATTGCTTAACGTATCTTATTCAAACTATTTCAACCATTCCCAGAGATTTATATGCTATAGTGAAAGCCGAGACAATTCTGTATCGGTAGCAAATTTGGTTCCACGCATTGACAGGTCTTTCCCGGTCAGCCTTGGCAAGATTCTCTCCGAACGTTCGCTCTCTACATTCCCTACTCTCAACGGAGACAATCTATGTCGATTTATATAGGCAACCTTTCCTACGAGGTCACTGAAGATGACCTCAAATCCGTATTCACTGACTACGGTTCCGTTAAACGGGTTCACCTACCCACGGATCGTGAAACTGGCCGCTTGCGGGGTTTTGCATTTGTCGAAATGAACACTCTCACTGAAGAAGATTCTGCTATTACAGCTTTAGATGGGGCTGAATGGATGGGTCGTTCCTTAAAAGTTAACAAAGCTAAAGAACGTGAAGATCGCGGCGGTGGCGGCGGTGGCCGTCGGAACAATCGTTACTAAGTCTTAGTAGCTGTTGATTGTAACATTTCAAAGAATCAAGCTTTATTAGCGTCTGAGTTATTACTTGACGTAAGAAGCATTATTAAAGGTCTGGTAGTAGAGAAGATTAAAGGTTCTCTCTTTACCTGACCTTTTATTTTTAAAGATCGCAATAACTTTCTGTTAGTCATTCTCGAACTCAGATAGGGTATTCTGTCTAGAGAAACTAAAAATTTAGAGCAGCAAACAATTAGGATGGCTAAAGCTTGTATTATCGGTTTAGGGCGTTCAGGAATGGCGGCGGCCAGGGTCTTAAAACGGGATGGATGGGATGTTAGTCTCAGCGATCGCACTAATAATGAAAACTTACAAACCTTAGGTCAACCCCTTGCGGCCGAAGGTATTACACTCAAATTAGGCCATGCCTTTACCCTCGAAACTGATGATTTACCTAAGCTGATTGTGGTTAGCCCTGGTGTTCCCTGGGATATACCAATCCTAGTTCAAGCGAGAGAAAACGGGATTGAAGTGATTGGTGAATTAGAGTTGGCCTGGCGATACTTACAGGGAACTCCCTGGATTGGCATTACCGGAACCAATGGTAAAACCACCACAACAGCCCTAATTAATGCTATTTTTCAATCCGCAGGATTCAATGCTCCGGCCTGCGGTAATATTGGCTATGCGGCCTGCGAACTCGTCCTTCAAAATCAGAGCTTTGACTGGATTATTGCGGAAATTAGCAGTTATCAAATTGAATCTTCCTATCAGTTAGCTCCCAAAATCGGACTCTGGACAACCTTTACGCCTGATCATCTTAATCGACATAAAACCTTAGAGAATTACTACAATATCAAAGCATCTTTACTGAAACGTTCCGAATTTCAGGTTTTTAATGGTGACGATCCCCATTTATTTCAGGTTGGAAGAAGTCATTGGCCTGAGGCCCATTGGACAAGTGTTAAAGGCAAAGAAGCTCTACTCTGTGAACCGAGAAAAGGTGTTTATCTAGAAGATAATTGGGTATCAGCCCTAGGGGAATTGATTCTCCCTATTAATTTATTTAAAATGCCAGGCAGCCATAACCAACAAAACTTATTGATGGCAGTGGCGGCGGCTCGATTGGCCGGTATTGAGAAAAAAGCAATTACTAACGCACTCCTCAATTTTGCTGGTGTTCCCCACCGTTTAGAGCCGGTCTGTACAATTAATGGGATTGAGTTTATTAATGATAGTAAAGCGACTAATTACGATGCCGCAGAAGTGGGTTTAGCATCCGTTAAAGCTCCGGCTATCTTAATTGCAGGAGGGGAAGCCAAAGAGGGAGATGATCATCAGTGGATTGCCCAAATTCGTAAGAAAGCAGCGACGGTTTTATTAATTGGAGAAGCAGCTCCTTTGTTTGCTGAACGTTTGCAATTTCATGGTTATTCGGATTACGAGATTGTTGAAACGATGGCGCGGGCCGTTAAGCGAGGGTTGGAATTAGCGCCTCAAAAAGCCGCTAAAGTTGTTCTTTTATCCCCAGCCTGTGCCAGTTTCGATCAGTATCAAAGTTTTGAACATCGGGGAGATGATTTTCGCCAGTTATGTTTGGCTTTAAGGAATTAGACTGGGGTGCAAGTCCAACTTAAGTGAATGGTTGTACCTTGTTGCGGTGTACTGGTGATCGCGAAATTGCCGTTATAGAGTTGGGTAATCCGTTTTGCCAGTATCAGCCCCAGTCCCGATCCCTGTTGTTCGTAGAGTTTACGGTCAAATTGCATATAGGCTCCAATCTCGTCAATCTGTTGAGGAGTCATCCCGCGACCTTGATCCTGAATCTCTAGGCAAAAGCGATCGCCCTGACAATAGCTCCGAATCTTGACGGGTGTGCCATCGGCAGAAAACTTAAAGGCGTTATCAATCATCTCCTCTACGACTTTACGGAAATCCTGATCTGCCATATCAATAGTGGTATTTTCAATGTCTAGAGACAAATCGATTAGGCGATTCCTTTGTTCTGCAAGCTCTTGGGCAAGCTCTTGGATAATTTCGCTGGTTTCGGTTTTTTGAGCAAGTCGGTATTTCCAAACTTGAATCCGTTCAGGATTTTCCTCTAGGAGTTGTAATTCTGCAAAAAGGAGAAAATTTTGAACCAAGCGATAGAGTCTTTTGCCTGAATCCTGAATATCCTCGATCGACGATAGTATTTCCGCCTTGCTCATCGAATCATAAAAATCCCTCAAAATTTCCGTCATGCCCAGAATGCCGTTGAGAGGGGTTAGGAGTTCGTGAGGTAAAGCCCGCGTAATATTTTGGCGGAGTTGATTCATTTCCTGGTGAGCAGCCTGATTAACCGTAACCTGTCTAGCCAGACGAACCGTGATCGCACTGAGCAATTCCTCCAGGGTGAAAGGTTTGGTCAAGTAATCATCGGCTCCCGATTCCATACCGTGACGGAGATCAGTGCGATCGGCCTTGGCTGTCAGAAAAATAAAGGGAATACTTGCCGTATCAGGTGATTGACGCAGTTCTTTTAAAACGCCAAAACCATCTAATCGCGGCATCATCACATCACAAAGAATGAGATCCGGCAAAAACTGTTGGGCTAACTCCACACCAATGAGGCCATCAGCCGCAGTCAACGTTTCGTAGTCTTCCAGATCGAGAATTGCCTGAATATTTTCCCGAACATCAGGTTGGTCTTCGATAATAAGAATTTTGGTCATCGTATTTTTTCGTTTTATTTTTCGGGCATTATTGAATCAGAGAATAAGTGTGCCCTAATCAAAATCATGTAGCTCTCTCTATTATTATCATCCCATTGGCTTAGAAACATCAGCGATTAGAGCGGATTGGGTAATGTCCTCCACTAAACATCAGTATTGCAAGACAAATAGCTTTTGAGAAAATGATAAACGGCGATCGCACTTAAATGCTTAACTTCACGCTCTAGTGCAGTCAGCTAAGGCATGGAAGCCCTAGGTTATGATGAGTTTGGAGAATCTTGATCAAAAACCCTTGCCTCACACCATTGTTCTAGTGCCATGAGCCTAAAAAATAAGAAGTCTTTTCCGTTACCCAGTTTGTCTCCTCTCAGTAATTTGTTATTGGCGGCTGGTGGGGTGATTCTGCTCATTGCCTTTTTTTTTCCACGAACCTCCGAACAGGTACCCCTGCGTCCCTATAGCCAATTTCTGAACGATGTCGAGAAAGGCCGGGTAGCACGGGTCAAAGTCAGTGATAAATTAATTCTGTTTCAGTTGAAACCCTCTCCCCTAGAACCGAGCGGCGATCTTTTTCCGATCCCCTCCAATCCCCTTATTGCCTCAGGAGAAAGCAATAATCCGTTCCACACCTCTTCGGGCAATGGGAGCGAGAATCTAGAGAGTGAAGCCTTAAATTCTTCGACTAATGGGGGAACGGTTTTTGGTACTGTTCCGCTCAATGATCCCCGACTACCGGAAAGACTTGAAAAACAGGGGGTGACTTTTGAAGCAGTTCTGCCTCCTCAGCCAAATTGGATCTCAACTGTATTAGCCTGGGTTGTTCCTCCCCTAATCCTGGTTTTTGCCATGCAATTTTTGCTCTATCGGGGAGATGATAAGTATGCCCTCGCCTTTGGAAAAAGTAAGGCCAAGATCTATGTGGAAGGAGAATCAGAAAAAATCACTTTTTTAGATGTGGCAGGTGCGGAAGAAGCAAAAACAGAGTTAGTGGAAATTGTAGAATTTCTCAAAAGTCCTGATCGCTTTAGTCAGATTGGAGCGCGGATTCCTAAGGGGGTATTATTGGTGGGGCCCCCTGGAACCGGCAAGACGCTCTTAGCCAAGGCCGTGGCAGGGGAAGCGGGGGTAACCTTTTTTAGTATCTCGGCCTCGGAATTTGTGGAATTATTTGTCGGAACCGGAGCAGCCAGGGTACGGGATCTCTTTGACCAGGCAAAACGCCAGGCTCCTTGTATTGTCTTTATTGATGAGTTGGACGCGATCGGTAAATCTCGTAGTAGTAGCGGCACCCAAAGTGGCAGTAACGATGAACGGGAACAGACTCTTAACCAGCTTCTGACGGAAATGGACGGTTTTAATGCCAGTGACTCTACGGTCATTGTTTTAGCGGCCACCAATCGTCCTGAAACCCTCGATCCGGCCCTATTACGCCCTGGCCGTTTTGATCGCCAGGTATTGGTTGATCGCCCTGATTTGGCCGGTCGTTTAGCCATTCTTGATGTCTATGCCAAAAAAGTCTGTTTAGCCGCCGGCGTGGATCTCAAAGCGATCGCCACCCAAACCCCTGGATTTTCAGGAGCGGATCTGGCTAATTTGGTCAATGAAGCGGCTCTCCTCGCTGCCCGCAATCAAAGAACGGAAGTGTTACTGGATGACTTTAAAGAGGCCATTGAGCGTCTCGTGGCCGGTCTAGAAAAGAAAAGTCGAGTTCTCTCCGAACAGGAAAAGAAAGTGGTTGCCTATCATGAAGTGGGTCATGCCTTAGTGGGGGCAGTGATGCCAGGGGGCGGTAAGGTGTCCAAAATTTCCATTGTGCCCAGGGGATTATCGGCTCTTGGTTATACCTTGAAAATGCCTACAGAAGACCGTTTTTTAATGACTCAGCAAGAATTACGTCAACAAATTGCCATGTTGTTGGGAGGACGGGCTGCCGAAGATTTAATTTTTGGGGATGTCACCAATGGAGCCTCAGGAGATCTGCAACGGGCAACGGATATTGCCGAGCAAATGGTAACGCTCTACGGCATGAGTACCAGCTTAGGCCCTTTGGCCTATAATCGTTCTGCCGCTAGCAATTTTTTAGGCCAGGGGACGGTCGATTTTCGTCGTTTGCATAGTGAAGAGACCGGCAAGGCGATCGATGCCGAAGTTAAACTGATTGTAGAAAGGGAATATGAACTGGCTAAGGCAATTTTGACCCAAAACCGTGAACTGTTAGAGCAAATGACGCAAAAATTGCTGGAAACAGAAGTTTTAGAAGGGGAAGAATTATACTCTTTTCTCGATCAAACCCAAGCATCAACTAACTTGATAAAATAAAAGCAGTCTTTTGTAACTTCCCTGTCAACGATTATGGGTGGAATATTCTCGTTTATCATCATTGCTACCTACGTTAGTGGCCTATTTGTTTTTTGGTCGGGCTACAAGCGAACCAATTTTAGCCCTAACTTTTTGAGTCGTCTCTATCTTTCCCTAGCTTGGCCCATTCTTTTTGCGGTAAATGCCAGTTACCGTCGGAACTTTAAAAAGGCTCTGAGAGGCTATTAGGGGAGTTACTGACAAAGATTAAATTAATAAGCTGTTACGAATTTAAATTGCATAATGATTTTGTTGAAAGTCTTGTAACAAGGGGCTTAAGCCCCTTGCCTATGTGCGTTTTAGATAGTGAAGAGCTTAATCAGTCTCCCAGAATTGGAGGATGTTATTGAACCAAAGTATTTGTACCTGTTCCTATGCCTGTCTATTTCTTTTGGGGTGAAGATGACTTTACGCTAAACCAAGCCATCAAACAATTACAGCAGCGTGTGCTTGATCCTGCCTGGATTGCCTTTAATTTTGAAAAGATTGGCGGGGATGATCCTGAAGCAACGGAACAGGCCCTTAATCAGGCGATGACCCCACCCTTTGGCTTTGGCGATCGCCTGGTGTGGGTAGAGGAATCTAATTTGGGACAGCAATGTACTGATCCTCTATTGGCCAGGTTGAAGGCCACTTTTCCGGTTATTCCACCTCAAAATCATCTCCTGTTTAGTAGCAGTAAAAAACCCGATGGCCGACTAAAATCCACTAAATTGTTGCAAGAGCAGGGACAGATGCGGGAGTTTTCTCTGATTTCTCCCTGGAGAACCGATGAGTTAGTGGGACAAATTCAAGCGATCGCCCGTGATCTTTCCCTATCCTTAACCCCCCAAGCCGAAGCCTTTTTAGCCGAAGCTCTAGGCAATAATACACGACAGATTTGGAATGAATTACTCAAATTACAGTTATTTAAAGGGGAGCAAACTAAACCCTTAGATATTGAAGAGATTAGTCAACTCATTAATGCCAGCACTCAGAATAGTTTGCAATTAGCTGAAGCTATTCGTCAGGGTAAAGGAGAAAGGGCCTTGCGTTTGGTGGATGAATTGTTAACGCGCAATGAACCAGCCCTTCGCATAATTGCAACTTTAGTCGGTCAATTTCGGACTTGGGCTTTAATTAAAGTAGCTCTCGAAGCAGGTGAAAAAGATGAAAAGGCGATCGCCACCTTAGCTGAAATCAGTAATCCCAAACGACTCTTTTTTCTCCGCAAAGAATTACAAACGATCACAGGGAAACAGTTACTTGCGACTTTACCTCTGTTAATGACCCTGGAATATCAACTCAAACGGGGGGCCGATCCCCTGGCTAGTTTACAGACCAAAGTGCTAGAACTCTGCCAACTCTTTGTTCCAGTTCGTCGTTGAGGTACTGGGGGGGGGTCTGAATCAGTGGAAACGAGTCTAATTGAGACACTAAAATTCAACCCGATTGATATTTCTCTTCTGTCAGAGAAGGAGAATGATAATTGACAAGGGTAATCACCACTTTGTTTTGAGTGAATTTGAGAGAGAAATAAAAAGGGCTTATGGTATTAAGCCCCTGCAAATATTTAGACGGTAATTAACTCCTTAGAAAACAGTTTGAAACTTAAACGTTCTGCCTCCACATCCACAAAAATGATGTCTCTCGCTTTATATTCACCTCGTAGAAGAGCTTTGGCGATCGCCGTTTCTAAATAACGTTGAATGGCTCGTTTTAAAGGTCGCGCCCCATAGACTGGATCGTAACCAATATCGGCTAGGAAATCCACCGCCGCTTCCGAAAGTTTCAAGCCAATTTTTTGCTCCGTTAAACGAGCTTCTAAGCGTTTGACTTGAATGTGAATAATATTGCGTAATTCCGATTTTTTGAGACCATGAAAAATAATGGTTTCATCAACCCGATTGAGAAATTCAGGACGGAAATTTTCGCGCATTACTTCCATCACCCGCGATCGCATTTCTTCGTATTTAGAATCATCTCCCGCCAGGTCTAAAATGTATTGGGAACCCAAATTACTGGTCATAATAATGATGGTATTTTTGAAGTCCACCACATGACCCTGGGCATCGGTTAAACGCCCATCATCGAGGATTTGTAACATCACATTAAAGACATCACTATGAGCTTTTTCAATCTCATCAAAGAGAATGACTGAATAGGGGCGACGACGAATCGCTTCCGTTAATTGACCGCCTTCTTCATAGCCCACATAGCCTGGAGGCGCACCCATGAGACGGGAAACCGTATGTTTTTCCATGTACTCGGACATATCAATACGAACAATGGCTTCT
>JAYKJI010000156.1:0-4599 GCA_035285405.1 Snowella sp.
CATTTCAATTTTTCTTGAAGGAGGCACGGGACAGCTTTGAGATCCCCAAACACAAAGAATATGTTGAATTTGCCCGTGACTATTGCCAGTTGGCGGGGATAGAACTACCTGAATTTCAGCCTCAAAACACAAAGGGAGATGGCAACGGCGATCAGGAAAAGTCAAAGAACTATCAACTGGGTGAGGAAGACGATAATCCACCGCCGTTGTTATTAGCCAAAAACCTAGCCAATTTTCTCCAAAACAAGCTTGTTTACGATGATGGGACAAAACAATGGATGCTTTACCAGCAAGATATTCCTGGTGCTTTCTCTTGTGTCTCTGACGAGCGTTTACAAAAAAAAATCATCCATCTATTGGAGAAATGGAACTACAAGCCTTACTCGATCCAATATCTCAATAACACGATCAAGTTTTTACGAGCTTTACTGCTAGAGCCTGTATGGAATGAGCGATCACCGTCAGAGATGATTCCCTTTCAAAATGGCGTTTTGGAAGTCAAAACCGGTAAGCTACTCCCCCATTCCCCCGATTATCGCTTCACATGGGGGATGCCAAGGGAACATGATTCTAATGCAAAGGATTGGAGCAAAATCAATACCTTCTTAGAGCAAGCTACACAGGGAAATAAGCAAATCAAGCTAATTCTAATCTGCTTCCTCAACGCCATATTAAAGGGACGATCAGACTTGCAGAAATTCCTTCACTTGATCGGCGCAGGCGGAAGCGGAAAGGGTACATTCACGCGACTAGCCTCTGATCTAATTGGGCAATCGAATGTCCATTCATCGTCCCTTGAGGACTGGTGCGGCAACCGCTTCGAGACGGCCAATGCCCTCAATAAGCGACTGCTTGTCTTCGCTGACGAGGACAAAAAAGTTGGGGCGCTGTCTCGCTTTAAACAACTGACGGGACAGGACAATCTACGCGCTGAAGAAAAAGGGAAAAAAGCATTTTCTTTCACCTATGACGGCATGGTGATGGTTGCTTCCAATTTTCCTATTTTTGCCGGAGATAGCAGTAGCGGACTGTCCCGACGATTAATCTTAGTTCCCTTCAATAACGTCCCCACACCCGGCGATCGCCGTCAATTAAACGCAGAATTTCAATCTGAGCTATCAGCATTCACGAACTATCTCCTATCGATTTCCGATGAAGAGGTTACCAGGACTCTCCTCGAAACAAAGGAAATTGCAGAGCTGAACGCTGAGTTTTGGGATGCCCGTCAAAGAACGGATTCAATCGCCGCATGGGTTAACGACCAGATTATTTTTGACGCTGAAGCCATCACCCCAATTGGCAAGGACAAAAACGAAGGCAAGGATGGCAATCGCCCCCAGACTTTGTTCGGATCATATTGCCTTCATGCCCAGCAATCCGGCACACAGGCTAAGAGCGTCAAAAACTTTAGCCCTGATCTAGTTGAACTTTGCAGCCGAATATTAGGGAAACCCGTTCAACGGGTCGCACTTCGGAACGGGAAATTCATCAAAGGACTGCGACTGCGAAGAAATGAAGACTTTGATATCCCAACCTATGAGACACAACTGGAAAACCTACAAAAACTAGAGCGTTACAAGTCGTGTTACGAGTCCGTTACGAGTGATGTTACGAGTAAAATCCTTACTGTACAAGGCTGTTACGAGTGTGACGAGTCAAATCAATTCTTTAATAAAGTTTTAGAAAAAAAAGAGGATTCCTCATCCCCCGTGCAACTGGCCGATATTGTCCCAAGTAGTGACCGGGAAGTGGAAAAAACAGATATTGCGGCGAGTAAGTGCGATTTATCTGTCACACTCGTAACATCCCCGGAAAATAAAGGGTTTCAGCCGTCACATGATCCGTCACCAACCCGTCATGCGACTCGTAACAATGTGCAATGGGGTCATCCGGTGCAGGATATTTTCTCTGACCCGGCGATCACCCCCCCGGTAGATCCCTCTGAACCGCCCTCAGCCGAACCTTTGTGGACAAAGCAGAACCTAGATCCATACGAAGTCCTGCGCGTTGGCGATCGGGTAACGGCACGGTGGTCAGACGACTATATGCAAGCTGAGATTATCTATATAAGCTCAACTAATGGATCAATCAAGCTTGAATATCGTGAAACGGACGGTTCTTTCAAGTGGACTCTCAAACGTTCGGAGGTGCGGCAGAAGATCGTGCCTCCTGTTGGGGGTGCGGCATGACATTCACCGACTGCCCATTAAAAGTCCCCTGTCGGCCATGCGGCAATCACGCCTACATCGGACCCAAAGGTCCGATGTAGGCACGCTGCCAGGGAGATTTGTGGTCATTGCAGGTGATTCCACAAATGGCTATCGAAACCGGAGGCACTCGGGGCCAAGCGCGAGAGAAATTTCAGTACTGAAATTTCTCGGATTGACCTACTTGGTGATCGTCGTTGGCAACCTAAACCTCCGCTATATTCCCAACACTTACTGAAGATTGTCGGGTGATGGGATAGATGTGAGCAAGTCTCATTTCTGCCATTTTTCCAAGCAGCATCATCCTGACCTGAGGGGAAATGCAATATCGCCCCTTTTATGGCATGATTCCTTGCTCGTATTTCTGCCGTAGGCTGGCTACCGTTTTGAGTTGTCCGGCAATTAATCTTTGGGCCCTAACCTCTTTGGCTTGGTTTAGATAATCGCGTTGAGTTGAAATCGGTAAACTGTCCCAGTTGCGGATCATCACATCGACCAAGACTTCATAGGGCAATTTTGTGTCGGCGCGAAGTTGTTTCAGTTTTTCTGCGGCCTCCGTTGATAGTCTCATTGCCACCTTTTGACAATCTAGCTTGCTGAAATCTTGTTTTTGACTAGAAGTCTCTGATGCTGGGTAGTTTGCTTGATTACTCTGTTGGGACATTGATATATTTTCAGCTATTAAATCTAGCTTAGTAGAATCTTGTTTTTCAAATTCTAGATTTCTGTCTGCTAGATTTTCTGATTCTGGCTTTAAGATGTCAGTTTTATGGTCTCCCCTGGGTAAGGATGGGGGTTTGATGTGAATGGGGCCAGTGGACAGTTTTTTCTGATTGGTCGGTGGGTTATCAGCCATGATTTAGTGCCTCCATTAAATGATCAATGACCTCGGTGTAAGCCAAGGCAAGGCTATTTTCTCCGACCTCTTGTAAAGACCAGCCCGCGTGATTGGTTTGCTGGACGATGGTGCTTTGGCGGACGGAGCTAAAGATTGGAATATTGGGCAGGGCTTCGGTTAGGGCCGCCAAGGCTGCCTTTGACATGCGGGTTTGGTTCGCCCCTGACCATTGATCTCTGATGGGGATAATGCCGAGGATTTTGGGCACAGAAAATTCGATTTCCGCTAATTCTTGAATCAAAACGAGGGTGTTGGCTGCCCCCACCACTCCTTTGTTGGTACATTCCGTGGGAATGACTAGAAAATCAGCGGCCAGGATGGCGTTGTAAGTTAACAACCCCTTGGCTGGAGGTGAGTCAATGACAATAAATTCATACGTATTAATAATGGGCTTCAATGCGCGTTTGAGAAATAATTCCCGACCCGGAGAGGGAGCAATAATTTCCGCTGCCCTGGCCAGACTGTAATCTGCTGGGGCGATCGCCAACATATCCTCCCGATTTTCGTTGCAGGGGGCTTTGATAATCTCCGCCAGGGGGATGCCCTCATTGCCCGGTAACAAACTTTCTGCCACCGTGGCTTCTTCAGATAAATCTGTCCAACCTAACCACTGGGATAAGTTACCTTGGGGGTCGAGATCAATCGCCAAAGTTTTGCCCCGTTGAGCAAGCATGGTTGCCAAATTGAGACAGGTGGTAGTTTTCCCCGACCCCCCTGATAAACAACTTACTGTAATTACCGTCGCTGGCTTTTGAAAATCTGGCATTGTAAAAACAAGATTCTAGTTATCTAAAAACAAGATTCTAGCATTGTAAAAACAAGATTCTGGTGATGCTGATTTTTGTCGGTGTGTTTTCTTTAGTCTGATTGTAGTGACTGACTGCCAGCTTTTTGAATGCCAGCATTGTAAAAAACAAGATTCTTAAATTCTAGCTTAATCAAAATCTTGTTTTCCTATGCAAACTTGAATGAGCTTCTCAAACAGGCGATCGCCAGCGGATATTAAGAGTAGAGACGGATTTTCCTCAAATTGTTGGGGGTCAAAGGTCACCCCATAAGTTTTGTCTTGCCAACTTAACAGCCACTGCTGTCCCCTCTTGTCTGAATAGCTATTTTGCTCAATTTCTGCAAATTTCACCCCTGCCCGTTGCAAAGTAGGGGAAGACATGAGCCATTGTTCCAAATCCTGTTTAGTAATCGGGGAGGCGGGTCTAGGCTGGCAAATACTGGCCATATCTGCCTCAACATCGGTGGTGATCATGCTCTCCAAGGTGACTTTCAGCGGTGGATCCGCTAGGTCGTGATCAAACTCGGCGAACAAGACTTCCTCTTCCTGGGGATCGGCGCTCATGGTTGCTTGTTCGATCAGGGTTGGGATCTTGGCGAGGATGGGTTGGAGTCCCCCCACCACGGATGAGAAATTCTCGATCCGTTGCCGTAACCGTTGATAGACTTTTGCTTCCACAGTGCCGTCGTAGTAAAAATTGTGAATGG
>JAYKJI010000157.1:0-3107 GCA_035285405.1 Snowella sp.
TGTTGAATCGCGATCGCCTTGGTAATTTGTTTGCCTGATCCAATGGGTTTAATGTTTAAATCCTTAATCACCGTATTGGGAAACCATTTCAGAGTTCCTTGCCCTTTTCTTTCGGCATTTTTTAACTCAGCCATGAGAATGGCATTCCCATCGGAAGGCAAAAAACAGGATTCACTGACCCAACAATCGCCAGGATTACGACTATCATATTCTTGTTGAATGCGTCGCCGAAAATCCAAATAACCACGCGGATAAAAGAGCATTTTTGCCTGGGTAGGTCGTTCATCCAGGGCCGAGGTTCCCTGGGAAGAAATTTGTCCTCCGACCCAATCGGTAATCTCGGTTAAACAAACGGTTTTTCCTGCCAATAATCCTTCATAGGCCGCCGCACTTCCTGCCAAACCTGCCCCCACGATCAGCATTTCACATTCCACTTTTTGATCGGGCGATCGCCCAGGAATCTGCTCTGTAGTGCGCTTAGTCTCTGCCAGCACAAAAACAGACATTTCCTGCCAAAACATCAGGGACAGGGGAATAATTGCCAGGAGATTGAGCCGAGATTTTGCTTGCTTGTGACCCATGATTAAAAAAATTAGTAGAGATAAACTTTGCCTGTATCTTGCAGATTAATGCTTCTGTGACCCATAAAACCTCGATCGGCTTTGACAATATTGACGTTAAGCGTATTGGTTTTGGGATCGACCTTGACTTCAAACTTTAAAACAAACGGCTTGTCTGGATCGAGACTTATACTGGGATAAATTGCGATATTAGCTGAATCATCTACATCTTCTAAGGTTCCCGTTTGTCCTGCTTCAATTTTGTGGGAGGGTTGTTCCTCACTTCCTGCCAGACCATATTCTAGGGGGATTTGGGTTTGATTGACTAATTTAACCGTTATTTTTTTAGTCGTATCGAAATCCGCTACAGGTTGCCAAAATCCAGATTTGTAGGTTGTAGCAGGAGGATCTTGAGCTTGAACATTCAAAAATGGCTTTGTAATGAAAAGACTGGAGAGTAAACACAAAGCTGATATCGTGACGAGATTGAGTTTCATGGAAAAACAAAATTAAGAAAAAAAGATATTTTGTCCAGATTATCCTAAGTTTGAGTCGATTGACTATTTTACCGAGAGAAACTGCCAGCCCTGATTTTTTGGAGTCGCGATCGCATTTCTCGAACAAATTTTTAGAACCAATTAATATAACTTAACTAAAAACACTTGTCGTATTCAAATATTTGTGGTATGTTTCTTAGTAAATAGTTTAGCAAATCAAAAATAACTCATTGTTTTCCCTGAATACTAAAAAATACTAATTAGAGATCAATATGGCAGATTCGAGTATTTCCCAAGATTACAATTTAGAAGACGCAATGAAAGCAATTCATGAAGAATTGATAGATTTGTTATTGAAAATGCCATTAGAGACAATGGAAATTGATGACTTTGCATCGGCAATCAATTCCGTTATCCAAGATTCTTCAGTCAGCCCTGCACTACAAAGCGTGGTACAAGAAGGTAATTTTCGTTTTGACCAGTCTTTTTTAGATAATCTTAATTTTAGAGGCGAAAAATCGGAATTAGTAGTAAACAGTTTATTGGGCAAGTGCTTATGTCCTGGTGGTGTAGTCAGACCCTGTCCTTGTCCTCGATGACTTTTTTAATGGATATGTATAAGTGAGTTTTATGAAAACCCCTACTCTCCGATAGCATAAAATCAATGTTTTCCGACTGTCACGATAATCGCCTAGTAATTAGATCTCTTTATCTCGCAATTTTTGGAATCGTTTTTTGTCCCACTATTGCCTCGTCTCAAGTACGGGTAGATAATACCTTGGGTAACGAAAACTCTGTGGTTGTTCAAGAGGTTTCTGTTAATCGCATTGATGGTGGTGCTATTAGGGGACATAATCTCTTTCATAGTTTTTCAGAATTTAATGTGTCCGAAGGTCAGGGCGTTTATTTTAACAATCCACAAGGAATTACTAACATTTTTAGCCGAGTTACGGGAAATAATTCCTCCTCTATTCTGGGAAAATTGGGGGTTTTAGGTAATGCCAATCTGTTTCTAATGAATCCCAATGGCATAATCTTTGGGCCCCATGCTTCTCTAGATTTAGGAGGTTCCTTTGTTGCAACAACCGCTAATGCTATTCAGTTTAATGAACAGGGCGTATTTAGTGCTTCCTCTCCTGAAACTCCTCCTTTATTAACGGTTAATCCCTCTGCTTTTATCTTTAACCGACTGCGACCTAGTTCCATTAGTCTTAATTCTTCTAGGGAAGTGGCTGGAAAGCGAATTGATATTTTGTCTGAAACAGGGCTATCAGATACTTTTGGGTTACAAGTCCCTGATGGACACAGTTTAATTCTGTTGGGGGGTGATGTTAACTTAACGGATAGCCACTTAAATGCCTTAGAAGGCCGTGTCGAATTAGGGAGTGTTGCCGAAACAGGAACGGTAGGGTTAACAGTAGAAAATAAGACCTTGAGTTTAAATTTTCCGAACAATCTTGCTTTAGGAGATGTCTCTTTCGCCAAAGGTAGTCGAGTTTATACAGGTGGCGATCGCAGTGGTGATATCCAAATAACAGCTCATAATATTCGACTTACTGGCGGATCTGTTTTATCGTCTGAAACATTTGGGTCGCAATTAGGAGGAACTTTAGCACTGACAGCCAAAGATACCATTGAGATAATTGAAAGTGCGCCGATAGAGAATCCTAGTCCCAATGTATCAACTATTAGTTATGGAAGTGGCAATGCGGCAAATATTATGTTTAACACAAAAAAGTTAATTGTCAACGAAGGGGCGCAAATATCAACGGGTAGTATTGGTAAAGGTCTAGGAGGTGAGTTAAACATTAATGCCTTAGAATCTGTTGAGTTAATCGGTATATCCTCTGATGGTACTCGTACTGGTAGTGGATTGACTAGCTTTGCTGGTGCAGAAGGAAAAGGCGGTTTGATCAACATTAAAACTAAAGACTTGATTTTGCGGAATGGAGGATCTATTACAACGCAATCTTTTGGTAGTTCAGAAAATAATAGTACTGGGAATATTGCATCAGGAACTGGTGGTGATGTTATTGTTAATGCCTCCAAT
>JAYKJI010000158.1:0-3011 GCA_035285405.1 Snowella sp.
ATTTCTCGATCGGTAGCAGAATCATCAACGACTAATGCTGTACTCATGGCTTTTCCTCATTAACTAATAAGAATCGACTGGCATAGGAAAAATTAAAATATTCTATGCCAGTCCGTAGTGATTAAACAATCAAGAGTGACTAAGCTATTAAACTTGCCTAGGCAAGCAGAAGTTGCTTTGTAGTCCGAACTACATCCGAGGGATCAACAGGTTTAGGCAAATAGGCATCTGCGCCTTGCTTTAATCCCCAAAATTTATCCATTTCTGTTCCTTTGGTTGAGCAAATGACAACGGGAATTTTGCTAGTTTCGACTTTATTTTTGATCTCGCGGCACACTTCAAATCCACTAGCACCCGGCATGACTACATCGAGAAAAATGATGTCTGGGATGTGATTATTCAGTTTGCTCAGCGCTTCTTCTCCACTGTGAGCAGTGACAACAGTAATTCCATTTTTTTGTAAGCAACTAACAATCACTTCCAAATCGGTGACAGAATCATCAACAACTAATGCAGTACTCATTGATTTACCTCGTGAAATACATAGACGACAACGATATAAAGTTAAGGTAGAACACATCTGAAATCTGTTAGTAAACCCTGGGATAAATGAAGGGTGGTATCAACTTGAAGAGCTGTGATACACATATTTTTGGATAAGACCAATAACGGCTTCACCATCTACAGGTTTACTAAGAAAATCTGAAGAACCCACAAGTTTGGCCCGCACGCGATCGACGATGCCGTCATTGCCTGTGAGGATTACAATTGGGGTATTTTTAAAGATTGAAAGTTTGCGGAGTTGAGAGCAAATTTCATACCCATTGGCATTAGGCATCACCAGATCCAGAAAAATGATGTCTGGTTTTCTGGCTAGTAAAATGGCGATCGCCCTCAATGGATCATTCACACTCAAAAAACCATATCCCGCATCATGGATAATGGTCTCCATGGTTTGGCAAATTAGGACACTATCATCGATACAAGCGACCAGAATGTCTTGTTCGTTGATGTTTTGATTTTTTTGAGGGGGTGAATTATCGATATGGGGTATTACTAGAGCTGGAAAATCTGGTCCCTGCTTTAATTCAATGGTGCCTGACTGGACGTGGGGTAATAGGTATGCGGCGATCGCCGTCATATCTCGTTTCATCTTTAGTGCAATATCCCTAATGGTATGTTTGCCATTAAGCAAGCGGGAGAAGACTTGATAGACATCATTAGGAACCTGATTCTGAAATATCTCCGGTTGATGCAACATGGGCAGACTATTGGGGGAGCGATCCGCTAACTTTGCCTTTTGCCATGCTACAAATTGTTCATGGGCTTTACGAATCACCTCACCCGTATCCGACAAAATGAGTCGAGCAGAAAACATTTTGTCAGGAACAACACAATACGAGACTTGACGCTGATGTTGAATATCAAATAATATCTCAGTCAGCGTAAATCTGACATTTTGCATTGCATCCTCAGTCGTCATTTTCTGGGTCGCAACCCATGTACATAGGACTTGATATTCCCAACAAACATCCTCTTTAAGACAAGTCAAACAAAAGGATTCACTATTGTCACATTCCTGGGGAATTTTTTTCTGGACCCATAGGTAATATAAATCCATACTTTGTGCCATCAAGCTGCGTTCCCAACGGCGCATTCGGTGTTCCCCACCCGTGGCATAGATAATTCGGCCAAGATAAAAGTAAAAGGTCCATTGCTCAGCAGTTTCTTCTTCAGTTTGTAAAATAACCCTACCGCTAAAACGCGATCGCTTTAGATGGGTGAAGAGTTGAATCTGTGTTTGAGGGGTGAACTGAATCAGCTGGCTGGACGACATTGAGTTTGGCATTGGAACGGCTGCTCTTTTCATATTAAATAATCTTCGATTGAGAAAAGTTTTTTGAACTGGAGCATTTTGAAGATACTAGAACTCAGTCAAGCTAGGGTATAGAGTTTGCATATAACTCTACACTCACTTCATTGATTTGGTATTCTGCACTCAGAAAAAAGAAGCCAATTCAAAGTCTTAGATAGCAGTATTTCACCATTAAAGGCTGAAACGATGATGTAGGTATCTCTAATAATGTCTACTGCTAAAAAGAGAACTTTGAAAACGATGCCCATTAAATATCTAAATCTTAGATTGGTAGAGCCAGGTTACTTACAGGAGAAAAATCTGACCAGTTCAAGAGATTTCATCCAACAAGTATTCAATACATTGATTTTGGGCTTTGGGTATTGCACCTATCATTAGTAAACTGCTTAATCCTTTGAGTTACCATCAGTGAATACACCCTTGACAGCCTTAAAAAGGGTATATGTCTTTTCATTTACAAAAGAGATGATGTTAGTTTTTTGGTTTAACAAAACTATATGGTTGTGTGAGTGAGTGATAATTTAAATGAGTAATATTGTCTCAAAACAATACTTGTTTGTAAAAGAAGTTGATGTAAATCCTGCTTATTTTTGAACTATATTAACTATTTTTTACTTTGAAAACACTTGCCTAAATTTTTCCTGATCGAATATCAGGAAATTCCTAGAAGAAAAAATATTGTTTTAAGTCTGTTTAGTATTAAGAAATGTTAGAAACAAGGATCGACAAAACAACAAGAAAGTACATCATTTAGGGGGCGAATCTGAGCTGTAATGACTTTTGGTAGCAATCAGTCTTCTAGATTCAAAAAGCCCAAATCCGCTAGACCCTGTCGTAAGCGTTCCGCCTCTAGGGAATTGTGGGATTCGTGGAGGGCGATCGCGTCCCGAAATGCCGCAATAGCCTGTGGGACTTGACCCAGTTTCAGGCGCACCACCCCCAAATTTTGGTAGGCTTCCGCATAGTCCGGTTGGAGTTGAATCGCTTGCTGGTAGTGGGCGATCGCCGCCTGCAATTGCCCCATTTGCTTCAGCACGAGGCCCAGATTAACGTGTCCTTTGGCGAAGCTAGGGTCGATCTCCACCACCCTGGCAAACATTTGTTGGGCCGCCTTTAGATCGCCGCTTCGTTGGCG
>JAYKJI010000159.1:0-11841 GCA_035285405.1 Snowella sp.
CCGCTTGATGTTGAATTCTACTGGTTTATGGAACTTCTATTTGAATGCTGCCTAATTGGTAAGAGATGATGAAATCCTTACTGTGCAAACTTTCTGTTTCTCTTTTATTTCCCAACAGGTCTATTACCTGTGCCCATTGTTGTTTGCAAGTCAACCAAAGACAATTAACCTATGTCAATGCAGGACATGGCCATGGGTTTTTATTACGAATAAATGGAGAAGTTGAAAAGTTAGGAAGAGGCTCTCCTCCCATTAGTCCTTTATTTTCGGAACTGTTGGTAACAAAGAGTAATAGTTTTACAGAACATCACTATCAATTTCAGCCGGGTGATATTTTTCTAATCTATAGTGACGGCTTAATTGACTGTAAACCAGAGTTAGATTTAACCCCTGATAAAATTGCCACCATTATTCGCCTTGCTATCAGTGCGGAGGAGGTAATTGATCGTTTAAAAGTGGTGGCTGAAGTGGAACAAAATGCCATTGATGATTTGACCCTAATTGCCTTGCGGTGTTCGACTTAACGACGAATAAGATACAATACGGGACAAAGACCTTTCTCCATTTTTTTAACTAACTCTTTCTTGGTTTTCAACCCCTATGAAATTACAAAATTTTATCTTATCCACAGGATTAATTGCAGGTGTTATATCACCCTTTTTCTGCGCTTCCCCTGCCTTAAGTGATGCTAAAGTCCCTGGAACGCCTTACCATGCCACTGGTAATGTTGCTTGTTCTATGGGGGCGGGAAAAATGAAATCCTGTCCCTTTGGCGTTATTCGTCAAGGCAACAAAGGTGATGGTACTGTCGTGGTTACAACACCGAATGGCAGCAAGCGTTCCATTACTTTTAAGAAAGGTAAGGCGATCGGCTACGATCAAAGTAAAGCTAAGGCTGGAAAATTTAGTGCTACAAAAGAAGGTGATATGAATCAGGTTCATATTGGGAAAGAATACTACGAGATTCCTGATGCAGTTATCTTTGGAGGTTGATAGTTTTACCCTAGTTCACCCTTAGTAATTGTCGAAAATAATGCCTGACCTAGTTGAATCTCTTCCTCGTCTATACAGTCCCACCGATTATTTGGCTTTAGAAGAACAAGCTGAACAAAGACATGAATACCAAGATGGAATGATTGTCCCGATGACTGGTGGCTCGATTGAACATAACTATATTGCTGGAAATATTTTTGCCTGGCTAAAAACGGCCCTGCGTGGTCAAGCTGTAAAAGCTTATATTGGCGGTCTACGAGTTTGGATACCCACCTATCGTCGTTATACTTACCCCGATGTTTTTGTGATTAAAGGACACCCCCAATTTGAAGAAAATCGTAAAGATATTATCCTCAATCCGACTGTTATTATTGAAGTCTTATCTCGTTCTACCTCTGATTATGATCGAGGCGATAAATTCAAATTTTATCGATCCATTCCAACTTTTCAAGAATACTGGCTTATTGATCAATATCAAATTCAGGTGGATCAATATTACAAAACCGATGAGACTGCCTGGCTTTATCGAACCTATGAGAATCTTGAAGATACAATGCGATCGCCGACTTTAGATTTAGAAATGGCGATTCAAACTATTTATGAAGATGTAACTTTATGAGATTTCTTTTCTGTTGTTTAAATGCGATCGCCATATTAGCAGCTTTACCTGTAACAGCCCAGAGCTTACCAAAGTTCTGCGGCACAGAATTTACCTTTCAAGGAAAACCCTATTGTGTGAAAACTTTAGCGACTGACAATGAAGAGATAATGATTGAAACAGTTTCTCCTTTAGGGTATTTTGGTGGCGAAAGTATTAGTGGTTTAGAATATCGTCAATACCAGCTACGTACAACCTGTGAAAATTCTCAATCTGAGCTTGACCCCAATTCTATTTTTTTGATCCAACTACGTTATCTTAATGAGCAGGGAAAAGTGCTTGTGCCGAATTCTACTTCTGAACCATTAAAACCGGCTAATTATGATAGTGATCTGGCTTGGACAGCCTATCAAATAAGCTGTGAATCTCCTAGTAAAACTCTGTGAATCTCCTTATGCTAACTATTTCTGTTATTATCCCTGCCTATAATGCCGCCAATACCATTTTAGAAACCCTAGAATCTATCCAAAAACAAACTATTATTGATATTGAGATTCTTGTCATTGATGACGGTTGTACCGATAATACTGTACAACTGGTAGAATCTCTTCGTGATCCTCGCATCAGAATTTTTTCCTATGAAAATGGGGGACTACCAACGGCTAGAAATCGGGGTATTGCCCAAGCCCAGGGAGAATTTATTGCTTTTCTTGATGCCGATGATCTGTGGACGGTGGATAAATTAGAATGTCAATTAAAAGCCTTACAACAAAATTCCGATGCAGGAGTTGCCTATAGTTGGACAGCCTTTATGGAGGCCAATCAACAGGGAGATTATATTTTTTATCCTGCTCCTTCTCCCAATTATTCAGGTAATGTTTATCCTCAGATTTTAGTCAATAACTTTATCTATAGTGGTTCTAATATTTTGGCTCGTAGAGAAGTGATTAAAAAAACGGGAGATTTCGCGCTTATTCCTTCAGGAGAAGATTGGGATTATTGGATTCGTTTAGCCGCTAATTGTCCTTTCACTGTTGTGCCGAAATATCAAATTTTATATCGGCGCAATACGGCGGCTAGTTCTACCAATATGTCAACTAAAGTTAATATTATGGCGGCTTCTCTGGTAGAAGTGATCAATCGGGCTTATCAAGCTGCTCCTCCAGAATTACAAAAGCTCAAGTCACAAACCCTGGCGGGTTACTATATCTACTGTGCAGATATTAGTGTGTTATATGCTAAAGGTTCCCAGGATCTAATCAATGCCCAACGTTACTTTTGGAAAGCCCTTAGTATTTATCCTTCAATCATTTTAAATAAACATAATTTTGCGATTTTTGTTAAGTCTTTTTTGAGATTAATACTACCAAAATCCTGGACAAAACAGTTATTAGGAAAAGTCCATAAGTCTGTAACGATAACTGATCCCAGGTTACAAAATTAAACCCTACCAACCCGTCAAAACTCGTAATAGATCAATGGGAGATAGAATATCCACCAGACTTCTGAATACATCCCTGACATTAGTGACGGTCGAGTCATAACAGGCGACCCCATCATCGGGCATTAAAAAGGGATTAGTGTCATCATTCCCTTCTCGCATTAAATCTTCGATCGCACTTTCATAGACTTTGGTGGTTCCCGTCAGGCGATCGGTTCTTACTAGCACGGCGTAACGATTAGCATTGGTGGCCTGGGTTCCTCCCACACAATTGCCTGAAACGACAGCTTGGGAAAAACGCGCACCGTAGGGAAAAGTAATGGCATCTCGGCTGACCGAGGCACTGGCATTGCTGGTAGCAGGAACCGTCAGATTGGAAATACGAATCTGTAAAGCGGGTAAGGTGATCGGCGAGGGACGGACTAACTCATTTTGCCAAACTCCCGTTGAGGGAATAATGACGCGATCGCCGCGAATCAGAGGGATATTTTGAATCGGTTGTCCTAGAAAAATGCCCGACAGATCAACTTTGTAAGTCTGATTATTGCGAATCATGGTAACTTCTTTCAGATTGGCCAGGGGCGTAATGCCTGAGGCGGCTCGTAGGGCAGCGATCAAAGAACGCTCAGGGGCAATATCACCAGAAACACGGTCTTTAATCAGAGATTGGTCGGAAGAAGGACGAACATTGAGCGTAACAGGGCCAGGGACAAAAACGGCTCCAGAAACATTCACATCGGCGGTTCCCCAGAATGAAATACTGACACTAACTTTGGCATAATCTGGATTAAACATTTTTTGTTTAATCAGTTGTTCACGAATTAACGTTTGTGTCTCCAGAAGCGTTAACCCTGAAACTTTGATCGGTGTTAGATAGGGAATCTGGATTTCTCCGTTGAGATTAATCAGATAAACCCCACTAAAAATTTCACCGTCTGACACAAGAACACGAATCTGATCCCCTGGAGAAAGGGGAAAGGTTTCTAGGGGAATGGGTAAAATTTGGCTATTGTGTAACAAATTTGGCGCATTCGGGTAAAACGGTAATGTATGGGTATTGTGGGTAGGAAGACCCATAGCGTCCGCTAACAAAAGCTTTTTGGGGTAAGGGAAGAAAGGAAAAGATGCACTATCTAGGGACTGTCGAAGGGATTGTTCCTGAGCCTTGCTCGGCTGAGTCCAACCCTGGGTCATGATCAGTAAAAAAACAATACTTAAGGAGTTTGCCCGCCGCAGCATCAACAAAAGAGACATTAAAATTTCAGATTTTTCAAAGGTCAGGGTTTAATTAGGATTAGAGAGATGATGAATAGCTTATCGCTTAATCTATCCTTGGGTTTAAAGGCATACTTCATAATATCCTATAGATTAGGTAGATATAATCTGTTTCACTTACTTCTCTTGTTGACAAAATACGATTGATAACAACGTTTGACTACCAATTAAGTGAAGTTTTACAAAACTTTATCCTTAACAGTTTATTTGCTAAGTAGCGGGTTTCAATTCAATAGAAGATAGACTTTGCACTTGCTCTTCCCCAGCCCTTGACAAAGGGAATGTCCGTAGTACGGGTCAAGCCTACATTTTTACGCTCACCGACTTAATCTTTCACAGGATAAAATTGAGTTCTTTTATGTTGGATACTTTATCGCAAACCCTTCCTTCCTGGCTTGAGAACGCTGTCCCCCTTTTCACCACTGAATTAACGACAACTAGCGAAACCTCTGCTGTTACGCAAGTTTTGGAGTGGTTGCAGCAAAGCCGCCCTGATTTTGTCCCGACTCGTCCCTGGTTAGAATGTCAAACCGTGATCATTGAAGGATTTGAGAATGTGCTGAAACACGCCCATCGTCATTTGTCCTCAGAAACGGCGATCGCTCTATGCTTACAGATTTATTCCCAGGGTATGGAAGTGGAAATTTGGGATTATGGAGAACCTTTTGACTTACTAAGTGCCCTAGAACAAGTACCCGAAAAACAGCTAGTATCAGTAGATCATGGACGGGGATTAATTCTCATGCGTCGAATTTTAGACTATATTAGTTATACTCGCATTCAGGATGGCCGTAATTGCCTACGGATGATCAAAGCGTTTTAATCTTTTCCTTATTACCATCACTAATCCGATGACAAAACCCATTGCCGTAATCGAAGCCCAGGGCGTTTTAGAAAAAGAGTATGGCGAACAACTTCGTCAACAGATTCTGGAAACTGCTAATCAAGAAATCACTGGAATTTTATTGGATCTAAGTCAAGTTTCTTTTATGAATAGCACGGGATTGGGGATTCTTGCCTCTATTTATACTACTCTCAAAAAACAGGGCAAAGAATTCTTTTTATGTTCCTTGAACGAGCAGTTAAAAATAATTTTTGAACTAACCTCAATGGATTCGTGTTTTAAAATTTATCCTGATCGGGAAGCTTTTGACCAAGCAATAAGTTCTTTGGATAACTAGATCATTTTCGGTGCAAAAAGTCTTTTTAAAACTTTGTATATCCTCAATTTAGAGTACTGACTAATGATGAAAGCCCGATAATAAGGGGCCTAAACCCCTTGTTTATATCGGTTTTAGATAACGTAATCTAATGAAACCCAGTTTAGTTAGAAATATTAATATCTAGGTTATACTTGGCAACTTCATTACGACGGGCAGCACTCCGTATCAAATAAACTCGCACTTTATAATCCCCCGTTTTAGGAAGTTTGCCTTCAAACTGGTTTCCACTAACGGAACCATTGAACATAGCAACATCCTTTTCTCCAGGGGCTAAAAGATTGAAGTAAGCGGCACTATTTTTACTGCCCAGACTTATGTTAGCTGATTGACCTTTACGGGCATTAATCACATAGTCAACCGTTTGATCGCCCTTAATCTGGCCTTCGATCACTTTGCCACTGGTTCCCGCTTTAAATTGAACTCGTTCGGTGCGGATATTGTTGCCAGCCAGTGTTACAGCAGGAGCAATAACTACCAGACTAGCAATCAGTAAGGAGGCTGATAATTTGGTGTTTAAGTTGGTATTGAACATAGATAAATGAAGGTAGGTATTATATAAATAGTTGAGATTGACGCTTGAAAAATGGACACTAGCCCTCACCACCGTACATAACACTACCTTTTTTCACTGTGCCATTTTTGCTTGAGGTACATAACCAGGGTTTCTGGGCTCCTGGTACCTTCACTTTGACTTCTATCCCCTTAGCAGTTTCCTTCGCTTGCATGACAGACAGTTTTTTAGAACTTGTACCAACGACTTCGGCTACGGCCGTTAAACAGGCAGACTGAGCTTTGTTGGTTGAGGCTGAATAGCTGGGAATGGCTGTAATCGCTAATTCGGAAGCCGCCAGGGCGATCGCTGAGATGATTAGTAGGAACTTTTTCATGGGGTCTTTTCTCTAGTTTGTCCTACTTAGAAGACAATGAAATTTTGGACAAGTTCCTCGACGACCTTAAGTGTATACTTATGTTAATTTAAAATTTTCCAGCATGAAACTGCTAAAATTTAACCTAAAAAAACTCAGAACTCGCCCCTTGGTGACAACCGATATTGGGGGTTTTAATCAACTTATCTTAGTAGTAGTTTAGGACGATGAAAACTTTCAGGCAATGGCTTTTCTATGGTTTAGCAATAATGGGAGCCAATGCTTTGGTATGGGGGATTTGTCTGGCTTACCTAAAATTTGCTCCTGTTCGTTATACTAGTGAATTTACGTTGATTGTGCCCCGTTCTAATTCTAAAGCCACCGCCAAGGTGGAAGGAGTCGGTCAGATTGATGCGAATAGTGGCGAAGTTTTTGGAACTGAGTTTTCCGATCCCAGAAGTGATTACAACTATATCTTGGGGTCTTATCCTTTTCTAGAAAGTGTTGCTAAATCTTTAAATCTTTCAACGGGAGAATTAGGTCAGCCCCGTACTAAAGCGGTTGATAATTCGAGTTTATTAACCGTAGAAATTAAGGGAAAGACGGGTGAAGATGCTCAAAAGAAAGCTTTCGCAATTTATCAAACCTTTAAGCAAAAGATCGATCAGCTTAGGCGGGAAGAAGAAGATCTGCGCTCTGGAGCTTACCAAAAAAATTTAGATCAAACCACTGAAGAATATGAACAAACAAGGGAAAAATTAATCCGTTTTCAGAAACGGACAGGTTTTAATTCTCCCGAACAGATCAATTTATTAGCAGCATCTATTGAAGAGTTTCGACGTTCAAAAGCTCAGGTAGATGCGGAACGAAGCGCGATCGCTGAACAGTTAGCCCAACTATCTACTAGTTTGGGGATTAATTTAAATCAAGCAGTACAGGCTTTTACTCTCAAAGCAGATTCACTCTTTCAGATTAGCCTTAAGGACTACACGGATGCCACCAATTATCTCAAAATTATTACTAAAAAATGGGGAGAAAATCACCCTGAAGTTATCAAAGCTCGCTCCCGTCAACTAGCAACAAGACTAGGGACTGAGCAACGGGGCAGACAGTTATTAGGAGAGTCTTTTAACCTGGCAAAAATGCCTTTGCTGAATTTAAACCAAGGAGCCGCGCTGGCTCGTGAGAGCCTTTATCAAGATTTAATTAGTCTTAATGCTAAACAAGCCAGTTTAACCGCCCAATCCCAGGAAATTCAACAAAAATTAATTATTTTTCAGAAACTTTATCGTCAACTGATTTTGCAACGGGCAACCTACGAAGAACTCCAGCGTAATGCTCGTATTGCTGAAGCTCTTTTTTCCTCCAATCTTGCCGCTTTAAAAGGTAAAAATTCTAATGCTTTTGCTTCCTATCCCCTTTTTCAGTTATTGGTTCCCCCTAGTCTGCCCGAAGAACCAACTACCCCGAAAAAAACTTTTGCGTATCTTGGAGCCGTTTTGGGATCATGCTTAGTGACAGGAGGCATTGGTATTCTGATATTCCGCAATCTTCGTCAGCAGAAAAAACAGGCGATCTCGCAGACATTTGCTACGCAGTACGCCGCCGCTAATAATCTCGAAATGCGATCGGAAGCTCCCGAAATTCCCGCTCTCCCTGAAACACCAACAAATGAAAATGGTAAAGTTAGCAAAGAAACATCTGCTAATAATCCTGCCCCAGCCTCTGAATCTCTATGAAACTCTACGCCATTTGTGTTGCTAAAAATGAAGACGATATTATCGCTCAGTGTTTAATACACGCTTTGTCATTTTGCGATCGCCTTTTTATTATTGACAATGGCAGTAGTGATCAGACCTGGGAAACGGTTAATCATTTAGCTCAAGAACATCCTCAAATTATTCCTTTTTTACAGACTTCAGAACCCTTTCGAGATAGTATTCGCTCTCTAGTTTATAACCAATATCATCAAGAATTATCTGATCAAGATTGGTGGTTACGCCTCGATGCCGATGAATTTTTGCTAGAGGATCCTCGTCCTGCTTTAGAAAAAGCTAATCAAGAAAAGGCCGATTTTATCCAAGCCTGGCAAGCTCAATTTTATTACACCGATCTGGATTATCAAAATTGGCAAGCAGGCAAAGAAAATCCTAGTCAACCCATTAGCGATCGCCGTAGATATTATGCTGTAGATTGGCGAGAATATCGTTTTTTTCGCAATCAAACGCATCAAGCTTGGGAAGAAGCAATGGCTCCCCAATGGCCCAATGGCTTGAAAAAAATTGCCTCTCAACGGGTTATCAATCGCCATTATCAATACCGTGATCCAGAGCAGATCGAAAAACGCTTAAAGCAACGCTATGGCCATGCTCAGTTTCAACATATTACGACCACCGACTGGAAAACTGAAATTCGTCCGGCCCAGATTTTGGACTATTATCAACCCGGTCAACCGCTCAAAGTGCGAAAGTTTAAATTCTACTTGCAACGGATTTTCGGCAAATTCTTAGAAAAACTTTAAAAAATTCCCTTATTCAAAAAATGGATAGCTTAATAACAACGGCGATCGCCAGATTTTTAAGAATTGATACCTATAGATTTCTAATAATCAGAGAAATTTAGAGAGAGCAATTCAGATGCAACTCAGTTTTCATCAAAGACCTAAATGCTCAAATATTTTAACCTAAAAGATTATCCCATTGAACCCCAAAATTTTGAAGAAAAATTAGTCTGGTATGGCACAATTTATACCTATTTTTTCTATTTCACTGGAACCCTTTATTTTGTTGGCCCCGTAGTCGGTTGGATTTTAGTATTTCGGCTGCTTTATCGTAAATATCAAGGTGAAGATTTGCCCATTCCCCTCACCACCTGGCTTTGGATTTTTTGTTCTCTTTTGTTGCTCATTGCTCTCTGGGGAGGACTGATGGACTTTAACTTTGATTTAGCCTCCGTGATCAAAGCGACCTTAGGCTGGGCCAAGGGTTGGGCCTTATTTGCGGTTCTTCCTTTAGCGGGAGCCTTACCCATCCGTCCCGAAATTTTATATCGAGGTATTTGTGTAGTCGGTCTTCAGAGTATTGTTTTCTTTCCCTTTTACTATATTGGTTCTCTGTTGCATCTTCCTTCTCCCCTCTATAAAGTGCCTTTAAACGTATTTGGAGCACCTCCTCCCTGTTTTGAAGTCGGACTTTATGTGATCGATACCGATTCTCCCCAGCCCCGGATTAATTTATTTGCTCCCTGGGCCTCCGCCAGTGGTTTTATTGGTAATGGTTTATTTCCCCTGCCTGTCCAGGAAAAAAATCTGTTTTGGAAAGCCTGTGGACTAGGAGCGAGTCTTTTAATGGTTTATGTCTGCTCCGGGTCGCGATCGGCGGTCGTCATGGTTCCCCTCGCCTATGGTCTTACCTGGGTACTGAGTAACCTAACCAAACCATGGTTTATGATTGCCGCAGGTTTCACCAGTGCCTTAGCAACAACCATTGGTCTGCCCATTCGAGACTTTGCTAAGGACTACGTTGATAAAATGAAATCTGCCCGTCCAGGTTCAACCCGTGTGCGAGAAACTTTGGATCGCATTGCTTTGCAACGTTTTCCTGAAGCCCTTCTATTTGGTCATGCGGCTCCTGAGCGAGGCCCTAAGGCCGTAGAGCATATGCCCATTGGCTCCCATAATACCTATACGGCCCTTTTGTATTTGCGGGGCATCGTCGGTTTCACCGCTTTTGTCCTGGGGCTAACAGGTAGTTTTTTCAATCTTTGGTGGAATTCGTTAAAAAGACCCGTCGCTTTTTGCGGCTTAGAAGTTTTATTTGTAATCATCTTTAATAGCCGTTATGATAGCTCTGAAGTCACGATTTATTTGATTTGGCAAAGTTTAATCGTTATGGGAATTGCCTATTGTGGGGAAAAAGCGAATGATGCAAAAATTGAAAGATAAGTTATCGAATCGCTTTGTTCAAAATGTTGGTTGGTTGGGAGCTTCCCAGTTTATTAATCGTATTTTCCGTTTAGGAACAACGGTGGTAACAGCGCGAGTTTTTACCCCTGAAGATTTTGGCTTAATTGCGATTATTGCAACAGTCCATCAATTTATTTTAACCTTAGCAGCCACAGGATTACAGGAAAAAATTGCCCAGGCAAAAACCGAAAAATTAGAACAGACCTGCAATACGGTTTATTGGCTCAATTGGTTACTCAATTTTGCCCTATTTTTTATGCAATGTATTGCGGCAGTTATTATTAGCAAGTTTTATAATAATCCAAAACTAATTTTGCCGATTTGTTTTCTGGGTCTTATCTATTTTATCCGAGGTTTCAGTATTGTTCAATCGGGATTAGCCCAGCGAGAAAACCGCCTAGAGGTTTTTGCTATTAGTGATGGGGTTGGTCAAATGGCAACTAATACTCTCTGTATTATTATGGCGTTGATGGGTTTAGGGTTATGGGCTTGGGTCGTTCCCCAGGTAATTCTAGCTCCGATTTGGAATGTGATTATTAATCGGGGTTGTCTTTGGAAAGCAGGACGTTTTTCGTTGGAAGGATGGCAAGGAATTTTTCATTTTGGGAAGAATATTTTGGGGGTTAGTTTACTCTCAACGGTGCGGGAAAATATTGATTATTTATTAGTGGGTAAATTTTTTACAGTTCAACAATTAGGAGACTATTATTTTGCCTTTAATGCGGGTATTGGTATCAGCTTAAATGTTCTCAACACTTTAACTTTTGCTATTTTTCCCTATCTAGCCTCGACGGAAGGGGATATTCAACAACTGAAAAAGCGTTATTTTGATGGCATGAAAACGATGGCGTTGATTACAGTACCCATCATCAGCTTACAGTCAGCCTTGGCTCCTTTCTATGTACCGATTATTTTTGGGAATCAGTGGGTGAAGGTGGTTCCCTTAATTATTATTATTTGCTTATCGGGCTTACCTCGACCCTTTTTTAATGCAGCTTCACGATTACTCTGGGCAGTTGATCGCACTGACCTAGATTTTAAATTGAATGTAATTTTTAGTGTGATTTTAACGTCGGCGATCGCCATTGGGGTGATGCAAGGTACGATTATAGCAGTGGCTTGGTCGGTGCTAATCGCTCATCTGATTTTTCTACCTCTGTTTACTTGGTGGGCTACTCGCTTAGTTTTCTCACCCAAAACGATTGCTAAAGAAATTTGAAGAACTTTATAAGAAAATTAAAATGCGTGTTTGTTATCTTCTTCAAACTCATAATAATCCTTCCCAGGCTTGCCGATTGATTGCTACCCTAAAAAAGGCGAGTCCGACCTGTTTTATTTTAGTGAGCCATGATTACACGTAAAGATTCAGGAAAGGGGGTTGACAGGAGCCAAAAAAAGTGTAGATTAAGGAAATGAAAAAAAAAGAAGTGCCTCAGCAATTAGATAGGGAAAATTTAGAGAAATTGCCACCAGAAAAACTG
>JAYKJI010000160.1:0-12989 GCA_035285405.1 Snowella sp.
ATAGATTAAACAAAATTCGTATTTTGACTTCTCATCATAAGTATAAGTTATCTCTGCTTTTTCAGTTTATACTTCCCTAACCCACATTTCTTTCGTTTTTTGACTTTTTCAGCAAGCCCTAATTACGTTTTGGTTTTTAAGCACTAATCAAACTAATCAAATCTTGGTGGGAGCCTCCGCCGCCATTATGGGATTGATCGGAGCGATGGCAAGTCAATACTGGCAGGACTGGTTGCATTTCCGTAGTCGTTTTGCTGCTCGGAGATTGCTACTCTTAGGGATGGTTATCAGCTTACAGTTTTATCTTGATTTTCGGATTCCCCAGATTAGTGTTGTGAGTCATGGATTAGGAATGATCTTAGGCTTTTTGCTCGGTTTAATGTTACTCAATACTGAGTGCCAGCTTAATAATTTTGATTAATACCCGGCAAACCCAAAACAAAATTGGCCAATCCAAACACATCACGAATCGGCTGGGTTAATACACGAAATCCCTCAAAAATATCTCCTAGAATAGTGCGACTAACCACAATGACATCATTATCTTGAAGGGGGACGTTTTGGGAAACATCAAAGTTTTCCACCATGCCAGTGGGATTCAGAGAACGAGCAACCACTTTTCCTTGTTGAGGATCAAAACGGAGCAAGGTGACATCTTCTTTGAGAACGAGGGGAACGGTGGCCGGTAGGGACGCGACTGCATCCAAAAAGGTACTACCACTAGGCAACACCAAAGAACGGACTGCAATCCCAGTGGGTTGGCTGGGAAGGAGAACTCGCACAGTCATATTCGGTTTAATCAGATTACTTTTAGCAATTAAGCGTTGATCATAGTCTCGATCCTTGCCGATTTCTCGTTTGGCAATAATGATGGTATCGCCACCCTGAAGACGCAATTGCGGAAATTGGCCACCCTGAAGTAAAGGTGTATAGAGATCAACCCGTTCTTCGAGGGAACTACCATCAATAAGGGTACGGCGAATAATCACTGATCGTAAATCAGCTTGTTCTGTGGTGCCGCCGGCGGTGGATAGCACTGTACTTAAAACAATGCCAGCCGGAAAGACATAGTAGCCAGGACGGACAATCTCGCCGAGGATCATCAGTTCAACGGGTCGGGAGGAGGTGAGTACTGCATTCACGGTGGGAACGTCCTGTAGGTAGCGACGATGCAGTTCGTAGGCAATTTTCGCTTCAATTTCGTCTAAGGTTAATCCCGCGATCGCCAAACGACCGAGAATAGGAACTTGCACCTTACCTTCATTATCGATCACACCAGTAAAGGCAAACTCTGGAAAATCTGGCAGCGTTACCGTCACGGCATCTCCCACATTCAAACGATAGAGATTTAAGGGTTCCGAAGTTTTGTTCTCAAATCTGGGGGGAATAGCTCCTGGGGGAATGGGATCACTCGTCCCTAAAATATTATTGGGCAATCTTACTGAGCCAGGATTGTTGGGCCCAACTAGAGGAACTTGAGGATTATTTTGCCCCCAAACGGCATTGTTGAAACAGAAAACACTGACAGCTAGACCACCACTAATCAACCCCCTCAATCCCAGCCGAGTTAAGGTTTCAAATTGTGCGTGAGTCGGTAATCTGAAGATAAGGCCTTGAACGCATCGAGGTAGAGAGTGAAAGCAATAAAAATCGATCAATGTCTCTTTTGAAGAATCTTTGTGCACGATGAAATCAGGGGAGAGGGGAAAAGATCTGGGTTTCCAAGGCCGATTGTATGCTTTCGGCGACGGATTTTGCTAGAGATTCCTGCTCCTTAAGGTCACTAAAGGCATCCATCGGTATTTGCACGCTAACTGCGACCCAGGGTAAACGCTGCCGTCGAAGTTGAGCTAATTGATCTCGCCAAAACCATTGAAATGCTGAGTTACTGCCGCCACCGGGCCAAGCATACCATTCCAATAGGGCCCAGGTGCTGTGATTCCAGGCCTGGAAAAATCGGGCTTGAACGTGACTTTGCCTAAAAGTTAGAGTGCGCTGATCGGCAATTTGCCATTGATAGATCTGTTGTAAAGTGATCCAGGTAATTTCAGGTTTTTCACGATAATAGGTTTGGGGCATCAAGGATAAAATCAAGGGATCTTGCCCCGATCTGTCCAAAAGTTGCACTGACCAACGATGATCGCCCAGGGGAACCTCTTTTTGTTCCAGGGTTTTCCATTGCTTTAGAGATAAACCCGTTTGACGAAGTTGGACAAGACGGGAAATTTCTGGAACGGGTGGCAGATCTTGCCAGGGCCAATGTCCTGAAAAATAGCCCGGTAAGGCTCCTAGAATAACTACTAGGGTTAAGCAAAATAGTAGAAATCGCTGGTTGAGGGGAAACTTTACACCTTTGAGAGTCTGAAAATCACGGATAAAATTAGCCATTTTCTTCACCCGTTTCCTCTAGGGATAAATCTTTCCAACTCTGCCATTGTCTATCTCTGTGAATCATCAATTGGTTTAAAGCCACAATGGATAATAATAAAACTAGGGAGTAAATGTCGCCTCCCAGACCCGCATGGAGAGACTCAAAGGCGGCTTGGTTGCCAGTACCATGAAAAAGACTCAGTAAGGTATTGCGAATGATGTTAGCTAATAAGCTGAGAAAGGTAGCTCCACCTAATAAAATAATCAGGCGATGCCGAACACACACTTCGTGATCGCGGCGGTGAAGTTGGCCTGACCAATGGGCTAAAATTAGAGCCACATAAAGACTGGTAAACCACATTTTTAAACCGGCACAATAGGGTGCGACTTCTACTAATTTATCGTTGACTAACAAAAAAATATTTTCGACAGTTACTTTCACACCAATATTCATCAAAAGAAAGCCGCAAACGGCTGCAATAAACTGTTGGAGCGGTAGAGTAAAGGGAACAAGAAGATAGGGGAGTGGATTGGGGGTGGCTAGGGCAATGAGCAGTAGGGGAAAGGCATTCAGCTTTATTCCCGATAATCCTTTTAAACAACCCATGACTCCCGTTAGCACCAAAGGAAAGGACAAGTTAACAAATGTAACTGCTCCTGTTAGATAAAAAACAGAGCCGACTAAAAGACAAATGATTCCTAAAAGATCAGCGCGATCGCTGAGTTTTTCCCAGGCAGATCTATTTTGTCCAAAGATAATATAAGCTGCATAGGGAAAACCGAGCAAAGCATAACTAAAATATTCATGTTCCGTGCTAATACTTTTCTGCAACCATCCCATTAACCAATATGCCAAGATTGGGACGTAAAGTATGCTCAGTAATCCTAAAATCAGAATACTTGTTCGATGATAGTTCACAAAACGTAAAGTAGAACGGCCAGAGGTCAGCATTTTAGAGGAGTGAATGAATACCAATACCTTTTCTATACAGTGTATCTGCGGATGTCATGATCAGGGAATTCGTATTATCCTCAGGTTTAAGTTCAGTGAATTTCCCACTAGACTAACGTTAACAGCCTTGATAACTCATTCTTTCATCTCCCTGAATCTCCCCAGCCAATTTTTGTCAATTGAGGTAAAGTTTTATGAACCTTGTGGGTTAACCTAGCGTCAATAACCCCACCACTGAAATCTGAAACTCCTCTACCTTGACTAACGGACACGATACACTATCCCATAGGACAACGGTTATGCAGTGCCTCTCTTCATCTTTGTCGACGTTTCAGGATCCTCGCTTAATGCTCGACACACCGTTAAGTCAGTCAGAGCTAAAACCCATCCATTTTCAAGCGGCCTTCGACGGTTATATGGAAATGTATGCTGACCTGGCGACGGTTGCTCATTACCTAGAAAATCATCAAAGCTGGTTTCATCATTGTGCTCAACCGATGAAGACGGAACCCTTGGGAGAACATGGCTACGTGATGACCATTGGACAATTTGGCGCGTTGGGTTTTGATATAGAACCGAAAATGGCGGTCATTTTGGAGCCACCTCAGCAGGGGCAGTACCTGATGCACTCTGTCACCCTACCCGATGAACCCTATTTAGGCTACGAGGTGGATTATCAGGCGATCATGAATTTGAGCGAGATTCCCCAGGCGCAAGCTGGAGAAGGCATCCAAAAGGTTTATCAAAAAGCAGGTTTATCTAGCCCACCGGAGCAAATCACCAAGGTAGAGTGGCAGTTACGCATGGATGTGGCGGTACAGTTTCCGAAATACATTTATAAGTTGCCTCAGAATTTGATCCGCAAAACCGGCGATCGCCTCTTGGCAGAAATTATTCGTCAAGTATCGCCACGTCTTACCTATAAGGTACAGAAGGATTTTCATGATCGTTGTAGTTTGCCTTTCCCCCCCCAAAGTAGCCGCCATTTCTATCGCATTAAGAACAATCAAACAGAAGAAATGAAAAGAGAGGAACAAGATTTAAGCTCAGAGGCAAATTACTAATTAACAGTGATGTTTTAACGCTAGGGTAAGACCATCGCCAATGGGAACCAGACTGAGGGAGATGCGAAGATCTTGATGAAGTTTGGCATTGAGGTGACGGATGGACTGGGTTGCTTTGTCCTGAACGGTTTCGTCCGCCACTTTTCCATACCAAAGAACATTATCAATTAAGATTAATCCCCCTGGCCGAACTAACTGCAAACTCAATTCGTAGTATTGGTCATAATCGCTTTTGTTCGCATCAATAAAGGCCAGATCAAAGGATTCTTGTTCGCCATTAGCCAAAAGTTGTTCTAGACTCGTTACGGCTGGCCCTAAAAGCACATCAATTTTTTCGCTGACTCCAGCTTTTTGCCAAAATTGACGGGCGATCGCGGCATATTCTGCACTGATCTCACAGCCCAGGATGCGACCCTGGGGAGGTAAGGCGAGGGCCATGGCGAGGGAACTATAACCCGTAAAAACGCCAATTTCTAAGATTTTTCTGGCTCCCGTTAACTGTACCAATAAAGCCATGAATTGGCCCTGTTCTGGGGCAATCTGCATGTTGGCCATCGGTAATTGGCTGGTAGCTTGTCGCAGTTCCTTGAGAATTTCCGGTTCTCGAAAGGCGATCGCCTGGTAATAATCATAAAGAGAGGCATCTAGTCCCCAGGTTTGTTTCGTCATGACTGAATTAAATGCTTAAGGCCGATAGAGCCAGAGCGGTTGGCCACTGGTGGCCAGTTCAAATTCTAACCAATTAACTGCATTTTCTAGCTGATTAGTGCTGGAAATCTGGCTATTTAAGAGCCGCTTTAAGAAAGGTTTGGGTTCTTCGATGGTATTACATTCTGCTTTTTCCGGATCTAAACCAGCTAATTCTGCGGCCCAACGACGGGCATCTTCTTCGGTTCCCAGACGATCAACAACACCTAAACTTAGGGCCTGTTGTCCCGTGAAAATGCGACCATCGGCAAAACTTTTAACCGTTTCAATGGGTAATTTACGAGCTTCCGCTACCGTTTCCACAAATTGTTGATAGCTATCATTGATGAGATCTTGCAGAATCGTTTCTTCTTCAGGTAATAATTCTCGATCAAAGGACAAAATATCTTTGTAGGGGCCAGATTTAATGACTTTGAAGGAAACTCCAACTTTATCGAGCAATTTTTCTAGGTTATTGCCCCGTAAAATGACCCCAATACTGCCGGTAATCGTCCCAGGATTCGCCATAATTTGGTTAGCTCCCATGCCGATATAAACCCCTCCGGAGGCTGAGATATTACCAAAACTAGCGACAATTTTGACGGTTTCTCCTAATTTTTTGAGAGCGTAGTAAATCTCCTGGGAATCACCCACCGTTCCACCAGGGGAGTCAATACGCAGTAAGAGGGCTGGAAATTTTTTTTCTTTGACGGTTTCTAGGGCCTTGAGTACCTGTTGACGGGTATTGCCAGCGATCGCGCCACTGATTTCGATACGAGCGATTTGTTTAGTCGATTTGGGTTTAAAGGGCCAGACCATAGGGTAAAGAGCAAAAAATAGGAGGATAACGTCCGTTCTTATCTTAACGAGGCGATCGCCAAAAGTACAGGGGATGACGGGGGGATTTGAGAAGTCGGGGTAGATTTGCTGATAGGATAGGGAAATTTGGGATTATGAGGGGAAAAACGCCACCATGTTTTTTAAGAATTTTATATCTCGTCTATTGGCCCTAGTTCTCGTGGTTGCGATCGGTCTGATGGGCTGCTCCAGTGGTACGGGATTAACCGGCAACTATAGTCAGGATACCTTAAAAGTGATTGAAACCTTAAGTACGGCCCTAGATTTACCCAGTGATGCGGAAAATCTCTCTGAGGTACAGTCGTCGGCTCGGGCAGAGATTAACGACTATATTTCGCGCTACCGTCGGGATGCTAGTTCGGGTAAACTACGCTCTTTTACCACCATGCAAACGGCTCTGAATTCCTTGGCCGGCTACTATACTTCCTATGGTACACGCCCTGTCCCTGAGAAGTTGAAAAAACGTTTAAAACAAGAATTTAAACAAGCCTCTGTGGCTATTGAACGAGGTGTTTAATGACTCAATGAGTTTCGTTTTAAAGTGTGAGGGAAGGTTTGAGTGATCAAGCCTTTTTCTTTTTCTCTGAATCGTCTATTTGACCTAAATAATAATGACTGCTTCTCCTCTACTTTTATTGATTGATGGCCATTCCCTCGCCTTTCGTGCCTATTATGCCTTTGCAACATCTAAAAAAGGCCCGCTACGGACGGCCAGTGGGATTCCCACCAGTGTTTGTTTTGGTTTTTTAAATTCTCTCATTCAAGCGATTAATACTCAAAAACCTCAAGCGATCGCCATTGCCTTTGATCGACGAGAACCCACTTTTCGCCATGAAGCCGACGCGAATTATAAAGCGGATCGTCAAGCTACCCCCGAAGAATTTATCACCGATTTAGCCTATCTACGGCAACTATTAACGGCTCTAAATTTACAAATTATTACCTATGCCGGTTACGAAGCCGATGATATTTTAGGAACCCTGGCCCAACAGGGTAGTGCGGCCGGTTATCAAGTTAAAATTGTGAGCGGCGATCGCGATCTATTTCAATTAGTCGATCCTCAAAAACAAATTAATGTTCTTTATCTCAGTCGTAATCCCTTCCAAGGCTCGGCCGGTTATAGCGAATACGATTGGGAGGCCGTGGTGGAAAAAATGGGAGTAACACCGCTACAAATTGTAGATTACAAAGCTCTCTGTGGCGATAAATCAGATAATATTCCTGGGGTTCGCGGTATTGGCGAAAAAACGGCGGCAAAATTATTACAGCAGTACGGAACCCTCGTCGGTGTTTATGACAATTTGGATAAATTATCCACAGCCATTAAAACAAAATTAGTCACGGGTAAAGCGGATGCTGAACATTCCCAACATTTGGCTCAAATTGTCTTAGATGTTCCTTTAGAAGTTAATCTAGAAGACTTTCATTTAAAAGGATTTAATCCCCAAACGCTTAAGCCGCTACTCGAACAATTAGAGTTACGCACTTTTCTCGATAAGTTAAATTTTCTGCATCAACAATTTGGAGGTGATAGCCTAGAAACTGCTCGTCCGGCGATCGCCGCTTTATCCGATTCATCTGAAACCCAGCAATTATCTCTATTTGCTTCAACCCCTAATTCCACCACTATTCAACCCGAAGCCACCGTTCCGATCCCGTCCTCTTTATTAACACGTTTTTCTACTATTATTCAACCTCAAGTTATTGATAATTCAGAAAAATTATTAACGCTAGTCCAGCAATTAGATCGCCATCAAAACCCAGATCATCCCATTGCCTGGGATACGGAAACCACCGGACTAGATCCCTTTACTTGCCATTTGGTGGGGATTGGTTGTACCTGGGGGGAAAAGAATACCGAAACGGCCTATATTCCCCTGGGCCATGTTCAAGGCCAACAACTCAATTTAAACTTAGTTTTACAATCCCTAGCTCCCATTTTAGAAAGCGATCGCCATCCTAAAGTATTGCAAAATACCAAATTTGATCGACTGATTTTTAAACATCAAGGAATTAACCTAGCTGGCGTTGTTTTTGACACCATGTTAGCCAGTTATGTCCTGCACCCTGAGCAAAGTCATAACCTCACCGATCTATGTCGGCGATACCTATCTGGGATTGAAGCTCTCAGTTATAAAGATCTTAATATTGCCAAAGGCAAAACCCTGGCTGATCTGGAAATTAATCTAGCGGCCTACTATTGTGGCTTGGATTGCTACAGCACCTATTTATTATTTGCTAAATTGAAAGCAGAACTTAGCCAAGTTCCCGATTTAGAGCAATTATTACAACAAATAGAATTGCCCCTAGAGCCGATTTTAGCCGCAATGGAAGATCGAGGTATTCGCATTGATCGAGACTATTTGGCTATTCTTTCTGAGCAATTACAACTGGATTTAAACCTCATTGAAACAGCCGCCTATGCTGAAGCTGGAGAAACTTTTAACCTCGGTTCTCCGAAACAATTGGGGGATATTTTATTTGAAAAATTGGCACTGAATCGCAAGAAATCTCGCAAAACCAAAACTGGTTATTCCACCGATCATGCTACTTTAGAAAAACTTCAGGGCGATCATCCCATTATTGATCACATCTTAGAACATCGTACCCTGGCTAAATTAAAATCAACCTATGTGGATGCTCTCCCCACCTTAATCAATCCCCACACCCAACGGGTTCACACCGATTTTAATCAAACTGTCACCAGCACCGGGCGACTGTCTTCCTCTAATCCCAATCTACAAAATATTCCCATTCGTACCGAATTTTCTCGTAAGATTCGTCAGGCTTTTATTCCTGAAACTGATTGGTTATTAGTATCTGCTGATTATTCCCAAATTGAATTACGCATTTTAGCCCATCTTAGCCAGGAACCAGTACTATTAGAAGCCTATCGTCAAGGTGAAGATGTCCATCGGGTGACAGCAAAATTACTCTTTGAAAAGGAAGACATTTCCGCCACAGAACGTAATTTAGGTAAGACTATTAACTTTGGGGTAATTTATGGGATGGGAGCGCAACGATTTGCTAGGGAAGCGAATGTGAGTCCTGAAGAAGGTCGGCTTTTTATTGATCGCTATCGGCAAACCTACGCTCAGGTTTTTAATTATTTAGAAATGACTAAAAAGCAGGCGATCGCAGCAGGATTTGTCACCACGATTGTGGGCAGAAGACGTTATTTTGAATTTGTCAGTGACAGTTTACGGCAATTACGGGGCTGTGATCCCAATCAGATTGATCTCGATAGTTTAGAAATTAATTATGCCGATTCCCAATTACTCAGGGCCGCAGCCAATGCGCCGATCCAAGGCTCCAGTGCCGATATTATTAAAATTGCCATGATTAATATTGCCGCCCGCTTAAAAAATTATCAAGCTCAATTACTATTACAAGTTCATGATGAATTGATCTTTGAAATACCACCAATAGAGTGGGAAATCCTAGCCACAGAAATTAAGCAGGTCATGGAACAAGCGATTGCTTTAACCGTACCGTTAATTGTCGATATTCATGCGGGTAAAAATTGGATGGAGACCAAATAAGCTGTTGCGAATTTAAAGTCCGCCAAGGCCTATTCAATTTTGAGCGCACTTTAGAGAACTCCACTACCAAAATTCATCTCTGTTTTCTTCGACTTCTACGACGGCAATTAGCTATGTCTTAAGATAGCAAATGGATTCTATAATGGACAAGGTTTTCGCTTCACCTTTTAAGCCTAGCATCTACATTGTAAAAGATACCAAATGGGTTCTATAATGAACGGGTCTATGAAGGAAATAGCGCGATCGCCTCTAGTCTCTTTCCCGATCTACAATTGACTGCGACCCAAATTTTGCAGGCCTAACTTGGTAATGACCTTTAATCGTTCAACCTCTCCTTTGCGATCGCTACAAACGGGAACCTGGGTCAAATTAATTGGTGGGGCTAGTTTTCAAGATTTACCGGCTTTACGGAGTTTAGCGATCGCCTATGGTTTGGCGGGAATAGATTGCATTGATCTGGCGGCTGATGGGGCGGTGATCGAAGCGGTTCAGGAAGGAATCGCCGTGGCCCAAAATTTAGTGACTGAAGCCCAAAAACGGGGCTTTTCTCCCTCTAGTTCGCCCTGGCTGATGGTTAGCTTGAATGATGGCGAAGACCCTCATTTTCGCAAGGCCTATTTTGACCCGATTTATTGTCCTACCACCTGTCCCCGTCCCTGCGAGAGTATTTGCCCCGCCCAGGCGATTAATAACAACGGCATTATTCCCCAACGTTGCTATGGTTGCGGTCGTTGTCTGCCGATTTGTCCCCTCGGTCTGATTACAGCCCAGTCCCATCAAGTTATCCCGACGGAAATTGCCTCGCTGTTAAGGCTCTATCCCATTGATGCCCTAGAACTGCATACCCAGGTCGGTCATGAACAGGCATTTCAAACCCTCTGGTCAGTGATCGCGCCTAGCGTTAAAAGTTTGAAAATATTGGCTATTAGTTGTCCTGAACAACCAGACGTTTTAGATTATCTCCATTTTTTAGATCATTTGATTAAACCGTTACCCTGTCCCCTCATTTGGCAAACCGACGGTCGTTCCATGAGTGGAGATATTGGCAAAGGCACAACCCATGCGGCGATCCGTTTAGCCCAAAAAGTGTTGGAATCCGATTTACCAGGCTATGTGCAGTTAGCGGGAGGGACGAATGCTCACACCCTCTCTAAGCTCAAAAGCCTTAACCTGCTAGATCATTCTCGGTCTGATGATCGAGCGATCGCGGGTATTGCCTATGGGAGTTATGCCCGTTCCCAATTAGTCCCGCTCTTAAATGAACTAGAAAAACGAGATCAAACTTTTCCCCAATTAGAACAACATCCCGATCTGCTTTGGCAAGCAGTGGCGATCGCCGCTTCCCTGGTCACTCCCTTCAAAAAGAGGCCAAAGTCACATTAACCCTTGGCTAAAACCTGACTTAAACGGATTTGATCCCAACCTTTTTGATTTAACAGTAACCAGGATTGCGTTAAATCTGGCCCCTGTAATGTGCCCATTAAACCCGCCCGCAGAGATTTCATCACCACTCCTTTTTTAACGCCCAAGGTTTTGGTAATTTGATTAAGCTGTTCCTTAGCTACCTCCGCCGTTAGGGTTTCCCCGGTTTGCAGAAAGGCCAAAATTTGCCTTAAAACCTCCTTGGCACTGGCCTGTTCTAATTGATGGTGGGCATCTTCTTTAATTTCAACTGTTTCTGTTAATAAAAGTTGACTTTCTGCCACGGCATTTTCTAAACGCGTTAAACCAGGAGCGATTAAAACGGTTAATTGTTCTAACCAAGCTCCATCTTCTTCGAGGGTGAAATTGTAACCGGCCTCTTGCCAATAGGGAAGCAATAATTTCACTAATTCTGGAGCCGGTAGATGATGGAGATATTGACTATTAATCCAGTCCAATTTATCCCAATCAAACTTGGCTCCGGCCTTATTAACCCGTTCTAAACTAAAGCTTTCCGCCGCTTGGGTCAGGCTAAAAATTTCCTGGGTTGAATCCGGCGGAGTCCAGCCTAATAAAGTCATATAATTGGCCATTGCCTGGGGGACAAAACCCATTTTTTTAAAGTCATCAATGGAAGTTACCCCATCTCGTTTAGAGAGTTTTTTCCCTTCTTTATTTAAAATTAGGGGCGTATGGGCAAACTCAGGCACTTTAGCGTCTAGGGCTTCGTATAACAGAATTTGTTTAGCGGTATTGGCAATATGATCTTCGCCCCGAATCACATGGGTAATCCCCATATCAATGTCGTCCACCACTACCGCCAAGTTATAGAGGGGTTGGCCAAAGGTTGCTCCTTCTTGATCGGCAGTACGGGCAATGACCATATCACCCCCTAGATCACTTCCTTTCCACACAACGCGATCGCGGACTTGATCTTGCCAGATAATTTCGCGGTCATCTTCAATTTGAAAGCGAATCACTGGTTTACGACCTTCGGCAATAAAAGCAGCTTCCTGGTCTGGGGTTAAATGACGATGACGATTATCGTAACGGGGGGCAAGATTGGCAGCCTTTTGTTGTTCTCGCATTTGCTCTAGTTCTTCTGAGGTGCAGTAACAACGGTAGGCTAATTTTTTATCTAATAGGGTTTGAATGGCTTGGCGATAATGATCCAGGCGTTGGGTCTGGAAAAATGGCCCTTCATCCCAATCCAGTCCTAACCACCGCAGTCCTGATTCAATATTTTCTGTATATTCTGCCTTTGACCGCTCTAAGTCCGTATCTTCAATACGAAGAATAAACTGGCCGCCATGATGCCGCGCATATAGCCAGTTAAATACAGCAGTTCTGGCTGTACCAATATGTAAGTTTCCCGTTGGACTGGGGGCAATACGAACTCTAACGGTCACAGTTTTTCCTCTGAGGGTATTTCAAGGTTGAGCAATTTTCCATGGTAACGCGATCGCTGCTTCACAACATGATCGTCATTTTCTCCTTTTCTTCTCAATGACCACTCTTTACCATCTGCCAAACCGCGATCGCAGATCTCATTTTAATTCTGTTCTCAGAGGCGATCTCCGATCAATTTGATTATATCCAAGAAAGTTGAGGACTAGGAAAAATCTTTAACCACCGACTTATCACATTATTATCAATATAAGGTTGTAATAGTAGGCAAAGATTATTGGCCAAGTCAGAGCGTTTATTAAGAAATGGGTGTTTTTAAAGCAAGTAATAAACCCTCTTATCGGAGAGTGAAAAATAATCGTAGTTTGACCCAATATTTAGCCAAATCTTTAATCGGTATAATTCCTGTCGTTTGAGAAATACAAATCATTGCCAAGCTGACTTACAAAAGCAGCGATCGCCCTTTTTGCTCTCGATAAAAAAACACCCGAAATGTAAACGGATTGGCAATCAGCATTATTCTTGATTATTAGAAAGAGAAAAGAAGAAAACAAAACTAGCACGTAAAGATTCAGGAAAGGGGGTTGACAGGAGCCAAAAAAAGTGTAGATTAAGGAAATGAAAAAAAAAGAAGTGCCTCAGCAATTAGATAGGGAAAATTTAGAGAAATTGCCACCAGAAAAACTG
>JAYKJI010000161.1:0-2558 GCA_035285405.1 Snowella sp.
ATTTCTCGATAGTTTACGACTGTTACCTTTTGCAAACCTAGTAGCTCATCCAAGTTTATCCACATACTCCACCTCCTACTGTGGTATTATCATTATACACTTTCCACACAGTTGGGGGAAGAGCCAATTGACGAACGGCCATCATATTTTCTTCTTCGTCATAAATTGCAAGGACGGCATGGAGTCCATTAATCAAATAATTGGCAGTAAAGTCCTGGGGATTGGTGCTAAATGCACGTTTTTTGGCCCGTTGTTGGGGTGTCATCAGGGTACAGGAACCGCTTTTGGCATCTATTAACCAATGGGTTTTGGTGAGGTCATTGATATTGAAGCCACCGATCGCCAGGGCCAGTTGTCGCGCTTCATCAAAGGGGAATTCACGGGCTTTGAAGGCATCCCAGGCGAGTAAATACCATTGGGTTAAGGGATCAAATCCTGCGGTGTCGGTCTGTACCAGTTTTTGGAAACGATAGTTGGCGATCGCTTTTCGGGCTTCGGCAAAGGCGACTTCGGGGCGGACTTCGGCTCCACTGTTATCGAGGATGGGATAGCTACGGCTAAAGACGTTGAGAGCGGGGCCAAAGGCACTGAGATAGAGGTCAATGCCTGTAATATCGTTGGCTTCAAATTCGGGCGCACGTTGTTCGACGAGGTTGCTCACTTCGGGGCGCAGGTCATCCCACCAGGCTTGGGCGGCATTGGGGTCACGTTTACGGCAAACGAGGATAACGGTACTGGAAACGCTGTTTTTCTTGGCTTGGTGGAGATTTTGGGGGTTTTCAGTGGAGACGGCCCAACTGGCGGTAATTTCAAAGCCTGCATCTATCAGTGCTTTGGCGAGGGTGTCCCAGGCTCCAGAGTCTTTATGGTTGAATTGGACGGTGAGTACGCCTTCTGGTCTGAGGACGCGATAGGCTTCTGACCAAGCCAGGCTCATTTTGGCTTCGTAGTCCCGTTTGGCCAGTTCGTCGGGGGATTCGCCCATGTTACGGAAACGGGAAGGATTAGCAACAGCTTCTCGGTCTTTGTCCGTGAGTTCTTGCCAGAAGAGATCGGGAAATATATCGCCTAATACTCTTTTCATCCAGACATAAAAAAAGTCGCTTATATCTGCATAAGGAATGGTTCCATAGTAAGGAGGATCAGTGGTAATAATATCAAGAAAATTGTCAGAGATATGATAGAGACTATCAGCAGATTCAAGATTAAGATTAATACTTTTATTTTTGCTTGAAATGACTGAAAAAAGATTGTTTAATTGATTCTCAAGAAAATCACAGACTTTTGTATAGTCTCTAGCCGCTTCTTCTTGACACGCTAACCATAATTCAGTAGCTCCATTCACTTCTGGATAATTCCACATCAAATTTAGTGCGTGTTGTGTGGAAGCTTTTTGAATACAAGCTCTAGCGGCATTATAAATAACAAGTCGGCAATTTGCATCAGCACATCGATCCATCACCAAAGCTAAATAAGTGATGATCGCCTCTACCTTCTCTAGTTCATATTCAGTTTTTAATTTTGACTTAGCATCATTAATAATTTCAACATAAGTGATCAAAGTCAATAATTGTCTAGGATTAAAGCATCTATACCACTCAACAATTCCATAATTCCGAATCATCGAATATTGCGGATTAGTGGGTGTGCTTTCATGGCTAATTAAACCCTTTGATTCAAATTCAGACAAATTCTTATGTAAATATTTTTCAGCTAATTCAATTCCTAATAAATCAGATTTTTCAGGAACTCTAAATTCAAAACTCCCTTTTCCTTTTTTATAAGCTACGGCATAAACTTGATGACCTAATTTACTTTCTTGACTAGGTGAACAAATATAGTCATTTTCAATAACAGCCCCACAATTACAACACTTTCCTATACCTCTAGCGATCGTTGTAAAATCATCAGGATTATATTCCCCTGTTTCTGTTTGAATCGTTGTTCCCTTACCTTTTTTTCCCTTAATCAATTCAAAATCAACCCGTTTTTCTGCCAGATTAGGAATCGGTTTAACTGCACACCATTTATCTAAATTTTGCTTTTCAGGTCGTTTGTAAAGCCACCAATTAGGCGATAAAGGAATCACAGACTGACAACTCGGACAAACCACTGTATGCGCCCAAAGATAATTTTGAATCGTTTCAACTTCACCCCCAGCATTGGGGGACGGGGGGCATGGAAAAAACTCTGCCAACCGCTTTTCTGCCTCATCGCCAACCCACTTCACCCACTTATCAATATCCGCCTGTAAACTCGGCCCAAACTTAAGCGGATACTCCATCGCCGCCTTCATCGTCACTACCGCCACAGGATTCAAATCCGACGCAAACACCTCCAATCCATACCGTGCCGCCTCAAAAGGAATCGAACCTCCCCCCGCAAACGGATCAAGAATCGCTGGAGTCCTTTTCCCCCAGACCTGCTCACATAAATAGACTTGTTGGGTTATAAGGGATAATAAGAAAAAAAGCAATGACCAGAAAATCCAAGAATGCTAGATATAGAAAGGATATTCAAACAAGATCGCTTAATACGGGGGATGACAGGGCTAAATA
>JAYKJI010000162.1:0-13785 GCA_035285405.1 Snowella sp.
TAGATTAAACAAAATTCGTATTTTGACTTCTCATGATAAGTATAAGTTATCTCTGCTTTTTCAGTTTATACTTCCCTAACCCACATTTCTTTCGTTTTTTGACTTTTTCAGCAAGCCCTATTTAATCCCCAGGGAATCATTGTCTATGTGTGGCCCAAGGTTAAGGTTAAGGATCATGTGGCCGATGTGCTGACTCAAGTTCGTGCATTACAGTGATCTATTTTGAGAATTGACCAAAAGATTGGGAAATCAAACCTCTACGTTAAGTCGTGGAAATTGATCTAACCATTTAATAAGGCTTCCACAAATTCATAACTGGAAAAAGGTCGCAAATCCTCAATTCCTTCCCCTGCACCAATGAACCGAATTGGTAGATTTAACTGTTTTGTCACCGCTAGGGCCACTCCTCCTTTTGCTGTGCCATCTAATTTGGTTAAAACCACACCACTGAGTTTAGCGGCTTCCGAAAAAACTTCCGCCTGACGTAGCCCATTTTGTCCAAGAGTTGCATCCAAAACAAGTAAAGATTCGACTTTAGCATTAGGGGCTTTCTTATCAATAATGCGACGAATTTTCGCTAATTCATCCATCAAATTTTTCTTATTCTGTAACCGTCCCGCCGTATCTACTAGTAATAAATCCATATTTTTGGATTGAGCGGCACTAATGCCATCAAAAACCACTGCTGCGGGATCGGTATTTTGGCCCGGATTAGCAATGACCAGCGTGCTACTGCGATCGCCCCAAACTTTAACCTGTTCTACTGCGGCGGCCCGAAAAGTATCGGCGGCGGCAATCACACAACGATAACCGGATTGTTGAGCCATGTGAGCTAATTTGCCAATGGTGGTCGTTTTTCCAGCCCCATTTACGCCGGTGAGGAGCCAAATATTGAGAATATCTTTTTCAGGAACAAAGGCCGTTTCTTCGCAATCTTGGAGAGGTCGATCTAGAATATCCCGTAGAATTTGCTTGAGATAATCAATGGCCTGTTCTGGTGGTAAGGCTTCTTCTTTGAGTTTATTTTGCAGCGTTTCGATAATGTGATCGGTCGCTTCTACCCCCACATCGGCCTGAAGGAGTAACGCCTCAATCTCCATCACTGCCTCTTGGTTGAGAGGCCCTTGACCAACAATGGCTTTGAGTTGATTAACTAGATTGCGCCGAGTTTTCGTTAGACCTTGCCGTAAACGACCGAGCCAGTTAATTTCCGCTTCAGAAACCTCCTGTGCCGATCGCCCTTGGGCCGCTAAAACCTTGGCTGACCAGAGAAAATCTTCATCAAGATCAATCGCGCCTGTCTCCTGGGGCAGGGGGGCATCAATAATCGGGGTTTCGATCGCCGTTTCTTTGAGAACTTCTAAGCGATCGGATTTTTTGAGCCAAGCTGGCCCGGCTTCTGATGGGGCAACGTCCAAAGGCGCAGAGGTTTCAACCCCTAGCACTGCTTCGATTTCAGCACTAACGCTTTCCTCCACCGCAACCACTTCTGATTCCGGACTGACGGCGGCGATCGCGTTTTGGTCTTCTGAGGTTTCTAGGGTTTCAGCCTTACGCTGTTGAATATTTTTATAAGCTTCCTTGGCCCAGGCTAAATAGGCTTCCTGTTCTGAAGTCTCTGTTGTCGCTGTTGTTGCCTCTGGGGGAGACTCTGATTCTTGTTCAGAAGCCGTTTCAGGGGTGACGACTGGTGTGGGAGCTTCAGGGGTTACATTCCCCATCTGACGACGAAACCAATTAAACATAGGGGTTCAGCTTTTAAAAAGCCTGACAGGGTAAGATGACATCCTTCAATTATCTTAAGGGTTTCTGGATGAGAATAAAATGCGATCGCCGTGAAATAGAACCCTAGACAAGCCCAGAAAAGAGTTCCGAGCCTGTCAGATTACGAAGGACAAAAGAGCTAAAATTGAGCCGGATTATCATCTAGGGCTAACAGAAAATTGACTAAATCGGCTTGCTGACTAGACGTAAAACCGGCCTGGCTATCTATATAAAAATCATGTCCAGTGCCATCTAGATTACTCTTTACTAAAGCAGGATTAGCCTGATTGGCCTTAATCACTGCACGACGCAAACTCCGATCCACCAAAGCCCGTAAACTACTCGCCGCATCGACCGGAATCCCCTGACTGAGAGTTCCCGTTAAGCCCAAACCGCTTTTATCAATGACGTTAAAACTGCCATCGGAGGCAACCGCCAGACTGCCCGCCCGCACTGCCACACCACCATCATGTAAATAGGGCGCACTTAAATATAAGCCTCGTAGAGTCGTAGTTTTATAACCCCCATTGGGTAAGATCCCTTTCGGTAGCGTGGTCGGGGTGATCGAAATGCCATCGGTGGGAACATCCAAAACCTGGGCGTTGGCCGGAACGGGAACGGGAGTATCAAGGCTATACATTTTAGGTGGTACTAAGAGCTTATTGAGAGCCAGACGAGATTGGGCACGGGCAGGATTCGTTTTGATTTCTGCAATGGGATGAATTTGATTATCGGTAAAGAAGGGGGGAATATGGCAAGTATTACACTTAGCCTGCTCAAAGATTTGGGCCCCACGTTGTACCGAACTGCTTCCCGAACTTACCTTTAATGCTTGCCAGTTTTCCGGCGTTTTATTGGCTGGCGGAACAAGGCTATTTTGAAAAGCCGACATGGCGTTATCCGCAAACATAAAAGTTCCACTAGCAATATCATTGGGATTGCCAGTATTGGGGGTGAAAATTAAACCATTGTAGGTAACTAAACTAGGCTTGAGATTGGGATAGGTTCCTGTGCCTGGAGCCGGAATCTGATCCTGCAATTCCGCTTGGGTAGGATCGGGAGCAATTTGCCGCAGCCATTCTGAAGGTTTAACAGGTTTCCCTGGGGGCAAACGCAAACTGGGATCAGACGCATTTTGGAGTAAAGTGCCGATGTAAACTTCTGGATCAATATTTAAGGTAGCAGCACTGAGTTGGGCAGCTGCAAAAAGATTAATTTCTGAGGAATGAACAGCATTATTAATAACACTGAGTCCCGAAAAAGGCCCAACAGCCCCTTCGCCTGAAGCTACATAAGGGTGATTTTTAAAGGTAAAGACACTGGGAATTTCAGTCGTATTAAATATCCCATCGGGGGAACTTTCAAAATGGCCAGCCGGAACATCAAGTACTGCATCATCAAAGGCCTTCTCTAATTTTTCGGGATCGGCCAATTTGACCAACTTGTTCTGACTGTCAACAATGGTTTTCCCGTTTCCCTGATATTGGGAATCGAGGGGATTGAAGGGTAATCGAGCGAAGCCAGCAGAGGAATTGGATGCCAAGCTGAGGAGAAGAGGAATGTTTAAATCTCCATTGGGAACGCCTGCTAGAACATCACCTTTTTTAGAAAGAGAAACATGGCAAATTGCACAGGTAATTCCTAGTTGAGGGGTAAATCCGAGAGGTAAAGTGGCCCCTTTTTCAACTTCCAAGCCAGTATTAATCACTGTTCCTTTTGTAAAAGTCCTACTTCCTAAAGTCAGATCTTTTAAAAGAGTAATTTGTAAATTGCTGGTGGGTTGGTTCTGTAATTTAGCAATAGCAATGCCAATCTCTGGTAGCAATTGAGCTATACCTGTCCGAAAACCCAAAACATCCTGTAGCCCAAACGCATCCCCAATACTCCGATTTAAAAATATCTCCTTTCCTTGAGCAATAAGATTTTCTGTAATCTGAACGGCTCCGATTTTTTGATAGGAAATGGGATCTTTGGGGTCAAGTCCTTTGGTAATGACCAATTGAGCAGCTTCTTGAGGACTTAAGAGTTTGCCAAAGTAATCATAATAACCGATGGGTTGGGTCGGTGCAGGCTGTAAAATAGATCCTTTGGGTGAAGCGGCTTGAATCAAAGCAGGTTGACTTTTAAACAAACTATCGGAGAGTATCATCCCAAAAAAGCTAACAATAAAGATGAAGACCAATAATAAAAATTTAGTCTTAACAAACAATCGGGCTTTAATATTCCTAAATAAATCTATGATTTTATTGAAAATTCTTTTTAGGGAAGAGACAGTTTTCATTGATAGTAATCCTCTTTAAATCTTACTGTTAAGTTTTTTTTGAAATGAAATATACCTTTAAGGTGTTTTTACTTTCCTCACTTGGTTGTTAGATATAGTCAGCTTTTATCAAGATAAGAGTTACTGAACATAAAATATTTTGATCACTCATTACACCCCATGACTCCAAATACCCATAAGAGAATATTGTCAATAAGCAATATTTTGATTGCCCTTTAAGAATGGTTCATGGTGTAGTTCAAGTAAAACACGTCGAAATCAAAAATAGATGATTTTTCATAATTATTCACATTTAATCTGCATTAAGCACGAAAATAAAGCGTTTTGCGCCATCAGTCATTTTCACTATAGGGCTAGGAAAAGAACGGTAAAATAGGGTCGTAATAATCCTCTAGGAGAAGGCAGCCATGAAAATTCATTATCTACAGCACGTTCCCTTTGAAGGACTCGGCAGCATTGAATCCTGGGCGATGCAACACCAACACACCTTGTCAGTCACGAGACTTTACCAGAATGATCCATGGCCGCTTCTGGAAGATTTCGATTGGCTGATTGTGATGGGTGGCCCGATGAATATTTACGAGGAATCCCAATATCCTTGGTTGATTGAAGAAAAGCAGTTTATTAAACAGGCGATCGCCCAGGATAAAACGGTGATTGGTATTTGTCTCGGAGCACAGCTAATTGCCGATATTTTGGGATCTCCAGTCTATTCGGGAAAATACAAAGAGATTGGTTGGTTTCCCATTGAGTTAACCACTGAGGCCATCAATAGCGAGCTTTTTAGGACATTCTCCTCGCAATTGACTGTTTTCCATTGGCATGGGGACACTTTCGATTTACCGCCAGGAGCAACCCGATTAGCCTATAGCGAAGCCTGTCAAAACCAAGCCTTTCTCTATGGCAATAAAGTTCTGGGTTTACAGTTTCATCTTGAATCTACGCCAGCCAGTGTGACCCAGATGCTCCAACATTGCTCAGATGAATTAGTTGAAGGGCAATATATTCAAACGTCAGCCGATTTATTAGCCTCTGATCAGCATTTTATGACCATTAATGATGTCATGAATACTATTTTAGATCGGCTTGCGGTTTTAGGTTTTTAGAAAGATGGGGAGGATTGGGGAAGATGGGGAGAAAAGAGCTAAATTTTGTCCATTGTAAGGATGAGTTTAATGATGGGTAAAATACCGTTCGAGAAAATCTAGAGCATGATTCCTTAAATCATAATATTCCGTTGTTTCGCGCATGGCATGGCGATCGCGGGGATGGGCAAAGGGAACGGTTAAAATTTCACCGATGGTGGCATTGGGGCCATTGGTCATTAAAACAATGCGATCGGCCATATAAATAGCCTCGTCCACATCATGGGTAATCATCATCACCGCTTGACGATGTTCTTCCCAAATCTTCAAAACTTCCTGTTGTAGTTTGCGTTTCGTGAGGGCATCTAAGGCTCCAAACGGTTCATCCATCAATAACATTTTAGGGCGAGTGGCTAAGGCCCTAGCAATGCCAACCCGTTGTTTCATACCACCTGAAATTTCATCAGGATATTTATCCGCCGCCGCCGTTAAATTAACCATCGCAATATGTTCATTAACAATGCTAATTTTCTCACTACGACTAGCTTTTCTGAGCACTTCATCCACCGCCAGGCGAATATTTTCCCGTACCGTTAGCCAGGGTAACAGGGAATAGTGTTGGAAAACCATCATCCTTTCTGAGCCTGGTTTACGAATTAATTTTCCTTCTAAACAGACAGAACCGGTGGTTGATTTTTCTAAGCCAGCAATAATTTTTAAAAGGGTCGATTTACCACAGCCAGAGTGCCCAATAACTGCGATATATTCCTGGGGGCCGATGGTTAGATTAACGTCTTGAAGAACGGTAAAGTTAGTGCCATCGGATTTGGGATAGGATTTAACCAGATTTTCCACGACGAGAAATTCGTCAGTAATACTGTTTTGATCGGAATTGGATAAGGTTTGAGGTTGAGTCATGGTTGTTGAGGAATGAAAAATCATGGTTATTTCGGAATTAACAGCTATTGTACCCTGCTGTTTTTATTTTCCTAGATCTCCCTTTTCAGAGAGACTTCTGTTTGGAGAAAATCAAGACAAATAGAAGGATTGGGGCGCATTGGCACGAATTTCAAAACTGTTAAGATAACCGACTAAATCACTAGGATCAAAAGCTTTGTGATCAATAAATGACGACCCAGAGGCAATGTAGTGATCCTCGCTAGGGCAAGCAATTCCCATTTCTGCGGCAATTTCTCGGTATAAATCTGTCCTCCAGGCTTTTTGGGCGATCGCCTCTGCATTGTTAGGAATTTCAGGAATTTGGTGCCAGCGAGCGGCCTGGGTCATTAACCACAAACTTTCTGATTGCCAAAGAAAGGTTGAATGATCATTGGGAGCTTTGGCGATATCATCGGGCATATCAAAAAATAGCGTTGTTTCTAGACTATTGACTAAGCGTTTTTGACCATCAAAACCACCATAATTATAATTACCAACAATACCGGGTTGGGTTAACTTGGGTTTAACTCCTGTGAAGGAACGTTGAGCAATTATTTTAGCAACTTCAGGGCGATTTTCCGGTTTACTACAATACTGACAAGCTTCAATCATGGCCTTAACTAAAGAACGATAGGTTTTCGGATTTTCCGTAATAAAAGATTCCATCACCGCTAAAAGGCGATCGGGATGACCTCGCCAAATCTCTCGTCCCTGGGCAAAGGTAAAACCCACGCCTTCATTGCCGGTAATTGCCCTAGTATTCCAAGGTTCAGCGACCATATAGGCTTGAGTCGAACCAATCCGCATATTATTTACCATCTGGGGTGGCGGAATAATTAATAAGCGAAATTCTTGGATGGGATTAAGTCCCATTGCTGAGGTTAAATAGCGCACAAAATATTCATAAATCGAGGAACTCAGTACCACTGCCCAAACGCGATTTTCGATAGGAATTTTATCAAAATAGGCCCGTAAATCCTTGCCAAAATGGTCTAAGTCACCATTATATTCCTGCCAAGGACGTAGGCCAAAATCCCACATCGCTCTATCCATTGTCATGGCATTTCCGTGACGGTGAATGGTCATGGCTCCGCAAAGTGGTGCTTTTCTTGCTCCTTCGGCTCCAGTGCGAGCATTAGTAATCGCTCCTGATACAACGGGAGAAGCATCTAAACGTCCAAAAATGATGCCATCGCGAGAGTTAGCCCAACTGGATTCTCGACTCAGTTTGACATTTAAACCGTATTTGCGAAACAATCCTTTTTCCCAGGCAACCGCAAAAGGAGCGCAGTCATTGACGGGAACATAACCAATGGTTAAATTCGGTTTTTCTAAGGTTTTTGGATCAACAATAGGGTTAACTGCTAGGGCCGCTTCTGTTAATTGAGTGGGATTGCGATCGCTCTTAATCGCACAGGAAGAGAGAGCCGTTATGGTCGCAGCAGTTCCCAATCCTGTCAGAAAATTACGTCGAGAAAGCATAATAATTGATAGTGAATAGTTGATAATTGATAATTGATAGTTAATAATTAATAATTCCGTGTAGGGATGCAAGGCTTGCACCCAGAATATTTTGTCCTTAACTGAAAATTTAGATTCTAGATTCCTGATTTAGCAGGACGATGAGTTACCCAAAGTTGTAAACGACCAATCAAATAATCTAAAACTAAGCCTGTAATGCCAATTACAAAAACCGCTAAAAAGACAGAACTGAGGTTTAAACGATTCCATTCATCCCAGAGAAAGAAGCCAATACCGACTCCACCCGTTAACATTTCTACCGCCACAATGACTAGCCAGGCAATCCCTAAACTGAGTCTTAATCCTGTAAAAATGTAGGGTAAACTGGCAGGTAAAATAATTTTAAAGATCTGACGGTGTTGGGGCATTTCTAAAACTGCGGCCACGTCTAAATAATCCTGGGGAACACTGGCAACTCCTAAAGCCGTATTAATAATCGTTGACCAGAGAGAAGTAATAAAAATAACAAAAATAGCTGACGGTTCCGCTACGCCAAACATCGCTAAGGCGATCGGCAACCAGGCCAGGGGAGAAACGGGTCGCAAAATTTGAATAATCGGGTTAATAATTAACATTGCTGTTCTTGATAGCCCAATTAAAAAACCCAGGGGAATAGCAACGGCGGCTCCTAATAAAAAACCAAGACAAACCCGTCTCAAACTGGCTAACAGTAACCAACCAAGGCCTAAATCGCCCGGCCCCTTTTGATAAAAAGGATTCAGGATATAGTGCAAATTACTCGTCAAAGCTTCCAAGGGAGTGGGCATTAATTCACTGCGAAAAGTCGCAATGATCCACCATAGGGTAATTAATCCTAAAAAGCCAAGGGCTGGGAATAGGACGACATCTCGTAAGATAATTGGTTTAAATTTTTTCCAACCAGCTTGGGCGGCTAGGGTAAAAATAGCAAGGTTCATCAAAAACACTTCCTTGTCAAGATTAGGCACAAAAGTAGCGAGCAGCACCTATCAAGAATACTGAGTCTAGCCAGAAAAAATCTGTCGAGAAACAATCTTCCCTCAATACCTACGATGTTAGCTGACGGGCTAGGACTGAGAGATGTCCTTTTGCGGAAACCTCAACGATTTCCCTGAAATACGCCCCAGAATTTGGTTCCTCCGCTCCAATACGATTGGATTAGGCTGATTTGCTCTATTTAGAAACGAAGTCTAGCACAACTTTATGGCAACAGAGAAGATTTTTGCAGAAAAAAGCAAATGAAGAAGTATCTTGCCATTCACAAAAGCCAATGATCAACAATGACATTATGTTATACGCATTTTTGTATTATTTTTGTCGCTATCAGCATGATTATTTTTGGCTTTTCTTGGCACTTTTTAGGGTGAAGTTGGTGACAGGAATATAGGCTGAAGGCGATCGCTGAGATTGGGGATGTCCAGAATCTTAATTGTCAAAACATAGATAAGTGTTGTAACAACTTTACCAAATTCTCGACCCCAATTATTTATGATCATGGTAGAAAAGCAATCGGGGATCAAGGTTGGATCAATCACTTACCAACTAAACCTCCCTTATTTTTAAGTAAAAATACTGAAGATTCGACTGGGAATAATTCGCTGAATCCTAACCTATTTTTGACTAGCAATAGTCTAATTTATTTCGGTGAAAGTGACAGTCTTATCCTAAGTGAGAGGGTGAATCTATGACTACAAACTTAGACCGTCAACGAGTTGTGATCCTGGGCGCGGCGGGTCGTGACTTCCATAATTTTAATCAAGTCTATCGAGATAACGACCAATACGAGGTTGTGGCTTTTACCGCTACCCAAATTGCCGGTATTGCCGATCGCCGTTATCCTCCCAGTTTAGCTGGCAAACTCTATCCAGAAGGCATTCCCATTGTGGCAGAGGGAGAATTAATGCACCTCTGTCGGGAGCAAAAGATAGATCAGGTCATTTTTTCCTATAGTGATGTCACCCATAATCAGGTGATGCACCTAGCTTCTCAAGCCCTGGTCGCCGGAGCCGATTTTGTGTTGTTAGGGCCAGAACGAACCATGCTGGCCAGTACCGTCCCGGTCATTGCCGTTTCAGCCGTCAGAACTGGCTGCGGTAAATCCCAAACCACACGCTGGCTCTCCAAATGCTTACAGAAAAAAGGTTTACGGGCCGCCGTGATTCGTCATCCGATGCCCTACGGCGATCTTGCCAAACAAGCAGTACAGCGTTTTGCCAATCTAGCGGATCTAGAGCAAGCCAATTGTACAGTCGAAGAACGAGAAGAGTACGAACCCCATTTAGCGGTGGGCAATATTGTCTATGCCGGAGTGGATTACGGTACGATCGCCTCTAAAGCAGCTAGTGAAAGTGATCTTCTGCTCTGGGATGGCGGCAATAATGATTTTCCCTTTATCCGTCCTGATCTACATATTGTGTTAGTTGACCCTTTACGAGTGGGAGATGAAACTCGTTATCATCCGGGCGAAACCGTATTACGGATGGCCGATATTGTGGTGATTCCCAAGGTGGATGTGGCCGCTCCTGCCGATGTGCAGCAGTTAATGGAAACGGTGCGTCAACTCAATCCCCAAGCCCAGATTATTCGGGGGCGATCGCCGATCCGTCTAGAACAGGCTGAACAGGTCAAGGGCAAACGGGTCTTAGTCATTGAAGATGGCCCCACCACCACTCACGGCGGCATGGCCTACGGAGCCGGATATATGGCTGCTACCCAGGCCGGAGCCGCCCAAATTGTGGATCCCCGTCCCTACGCCGTTCCAGAAATTGCCGCCGTCTATCAAGCCTATCCCCATCTCAAGGCCATTCTGCCGGCCATGGGTTATTTTCCGTCTCAACTGCAAGCTTTGGCCGATACGATTAACCGGGCTGAGGCGGATGTGGTGGTAACGGCTACTCCTAGCGATCTAGGGGCCTTGATTCAAGTCAATAAGCCTTTACTACGTGCCTACTATGAATTTGCGGAAGCGGATCATCCTGGGTTGGAAGATGCGGTCGATCAATTTTTAGTTCGTCAAGGTTTAGGGGGGTAATCTATGCAACCCATTGTTATTGCCCTGGGAGGAAACGCGCTTTTGCAAAGGGGTCAACCCTTAGAAGCGGAATTGCAGCACCAAAATATCCAGATTGCTGCCCAAGCGATCGCCGCCGTAGCCCGTAACTATCCTGTCGTAGTCACGCATGGGAATGGGCCCCAGGTGGGATTATTGGCCATACAAGCTGAAAATGACAAATCGATCAAACCCTATCCGTTAGATGTTTTAGGGGCCGAAACCGAGGGCATGATTGGTTATCTGATCGAGCAAGAACTTCGCAACCAATTACCGCATCGAGAAGTGGTAACGCTGCTTACCCAAATTGCGGTTAATGCCGATGATCCTGCTTTTCAGCAACCCAGTAAACCCATTGGCCCCGTTTATCCTCGACAACTGGCAGAAACCTTGGCCACTGAACGGGGATGGGCGATCGCTGCCGATGGTCAAGGCTATCGTCGGGTGGTCGCTTCACCAGAACCTCAACGCATTATTGAACTAGCAACAATTCGTTTATTGGTCGAAACAAATGCTTTAGTCGTTTGTGCCGGTGGCGGTGGCATTCCTGTGATTGTCAATCAACTGGGGGGATTGCAAGGCATTGAAGCCGTTATTGACAAAGACTTAGCGGCGGCTCTCTTGGCCGAAAATTTATCAGCCCAGGGTCTTCTCCTCCTCACCGATGTGGATGGTGTTTATCAGGACTGGGGAACTCATTATGCCCACCGCTTTGATCAGGTGACTCCTAAAACCCTACGACGTTATCATTTTCAAAATGGGTCAATGGGGCCCAAGGTAGAGGCCGCTTGTCGCTTTGTGGAAAGAACGGGTCAATGGTGCGGCATTGGCAAACTGGAATCGGCTTCGGCCATTATTGAAGGCCAGGCCGGAACCTTTGTTTCTGCGTAATTTATACTGGGGAAAACTATTTGTTCAAAACTAATTAATAGCTTGTAAGTAGATAGGTTTTAAAATGTGTGTATAAGATCCCCCCGTCCTGCGGACACCCCCCTTATTAAGGGGGGCAGGGGGGATCGAGAGCAAGATCTATCTTTAAACTTAACTGTAACCAGCTACTTAGGCTCTCGTTTATTTTGTAATGACCATGAAATTAAGCATTGGTTGGCTTTATCCTACCCTCATGAGTACCTACGGCGATCGCGGTAATGTGATCTGTATTCAACGGCGTTGTCAATGGCGCGGTATCGAAGCGGAGATAGTTCCCCTGGAACAGCAAACCGAGGCGAGTATCTTTCGTCAAGTTGATGTTATTGCAGGCGGCGGAGCCCAGGATCGCCAACAGGAAATTGTGATGCGAGATTTACAAGGAGCCAAAGCAGAGGCCCTGAAAAGTCAACTAGAAACCGGAACGCCTGGTGTATTTACCTGTGGCTCGCCCCAACTGCTCGGTCACTATTACGAACCAGCTTTAGGTCAACGCATTGATGGTTTAGGACTATTAGATTTAGTCAGTAAACATCCGGGCCCTCAAGCAAAACGCTGTATTGGTAATGTGGTGTTTGAAATTACCGCCTTTCCCCTAGCTGAACAACTGCAAGCGATGACGGGTGAAACTCCCGTTGTCATTGGTTTTGAAAATCATGGCGGTCGTACCTACCTACAAAGCGTTTCGCCTCTCGGTAAAGTTCAGAAAGGTTACGGTAATAATGGCGAAGATGGCTACGAAGGGGCCTTTTATCGTAATGCGATCGCCACCTATTCCCATGGCCCCCTGTTACCGAAAAATCCCTTTTTAGCGGATTGGCTAATCAAGACAGCCCTAGAACGTAAATATCAAACCACCATTTCGTTAGAACCCCTAGACGATAGTTTGTCCCACCGTGCCAGGGCTGCTATGCTAAAGCGTTTAGAATAGGAAAGAATTACTTTCTCAACCCCAAACCCTGACCCAACACTCCTTCCTATGACTGAACATCGTTTACGAATTTGCATCCTGGGCGGCGGATTTGGGGGGCTCTATACGGCTCTACGTCTTAGCCAACTGCCCTGGGAACGTCATCAAACACCGGAAATTATTCTCGTTGATCAACAGGATCGGTTTCTCTTTTTGCCTTTTCTCTACGAATTGATTACCGAAGAAATGCAGACCTGGGAAATAGCACCGCCTTTTGAAGAATTACTCAGCGAAACCGGCATTCGTTTTCATCAGGGCCAGGTGACTGCCATTGATATTGACCATAAACAGATTCAGATTACTCCCTCAAATCAGGCTGATTACGCCCTCGGTTACGATCAATTGGTGATCGCGATGGGGGGTAAAAGTCCTATACCGACCGTACCAGGTGCTAAGGATTATGCCCTAACCTTCCGAACCCTAGCGGATGCCTATCGTCTCAAAGAACGCTTACGTTTATTAGAACAATCAGAGTCAGAAAAAATTCGGGTTGTGATCGTTGGCGGGGGTTACAGTGGCATCGAATTAGCTTGCAAAATTAGCGATCGCTTAGGGGAACGGGGACGCATTCGGGTGATCGAGCGTAGTGATACCATCCTCAGTCAATCCCCAGAATATAATCGCGAAACGGCCCAAAAGGCTCTAGAAAGTAGGGGCATCTGGCTAGATTTGGAAACGGACGTGGAAACCGTGACGGCAACTAGTTTAGATTTGCGCTACAAAGGACAGATTGATACGATTCCTGTGGATTTAGTTCTTTGGACGGTGGGCAATCAAGCCTTAGACCTGATTCGTGATTTACCATTAGCCCATCATCATTCAGGTCTATTAAATACCAATGTCTATTTACAGGTGCTAGATCATCCTGAGATCTATAGCTTAGGGGATGTGGCCTATTGTGAAGATATCAATGGACAACGGGTTCCGGCCACAGCCCAGGTCGCTTTTCAACAATCCGACTATTGTGCTTGGAATATTTGGGCCAGCTTGACCCATCGGCCCCTTTTAGCCTTCCGTTATCAAGCCTTGGGAGAAATGTTATCCCTCGGTCGAGAAGATGCCACCCTCAGTGGTTTAGGTCTGAAATTAACTGGCCCCGCCGCCGCGATCGCCCGTCGCTTAGTCTATCTTTATCGACTACCCACCTGGCAACATCAGTTAACCGTTGGTTTTAACTGGTTAGCCCAACCCCTATTAACCCTCCTCAAGTCGTGAACCTTACCCCCTTGGCTGCCGTATCTCCGTGTGCCGGCCGGGGCGCGGGGGCGGC
>JAYKJI010000163.1:0-3995 GCA_035285405.1 Snowella sp.
AGAGAGAGTCTATCTTTCTCTAAAAAAATGGAGAATCACGTTGGGGCTGTTTGGTATTTTATCCATGACTACAATGCACAGCAAAGCAAAGGATTAAGCCGCCATCACTACTACCGAATCACCACCGAAGTCTGGTTATTACGGCTTATCATCCATGAATCATGAGCTTTCTGTTACGAAAATATATTTATTGTTTACCCACAACAGACCAAACCTACAAGATCAGCGATCGCACTGTAGGTTAAGGGGTTATTATCGGCATCGGTGGCGGTAATTGTGCCTACAGGAGTATTGATGGTGCAAGTTAATGTTGTGTGGCTCAGTGTCTGAACTATAATGGAGACTGACTAGAGTCGCCAGTTTTCTACCTCAAAAAGTATATGCCAAGAAGAACTAATCATCTCATGACTGGTCACTTAAAGACAAAAATGACGATTATAGGTGTTTTTGTCGCTATTTTCTGGATTGTAGAAATTTTAAACCAATTTGTTTTTGATCATCAATTAAATCAATATGGCATTATTCCTCGTTCTTGGCCTTTTGGGTTAAGAGGGATTTTATTCGCCCCGTTTTTACATGGTGGTTTCAAAGATCTTATTGTCGGTACTATAGGGTTTGTTATTTGTAGCTGGTTGGTGATGCGATTAAAAATACGTGATTTTTGGATTGTTACTATCATCACTATGATTGTTGGAGGATTGGGGATTTGGATCTTCGCCCCGACTAACACTCCTCAGATTGGGTTGAGTAGCCTAATTTTTGGCTATCTAGGATTTTTAGCGTTAGGAGGTCAGAGTGATTTTGAGTCCAGTGATTTTGATTCCGACGATGGTAAGGATGGATTTGCATTTTTTTTAGTTGTTGTTCTTTTTATATTGGCATTGGGAATAAATTTCTTACCTATTTGGCTTCGACAAATAAACCATTTATTTAGCTTTTTAGCTGGTACTTTCGCCGCAGAGTTTATTGCTCAAGAAAAAGGGAGAGGCAGAAGACGTGTGTTTTTCTTTTGTTTAAAAATTACTTTCATTATTTTCATTACTTTTTGGTTTTTAACTTGGCTATCTTCTGGTAATAATTTCATAAATTTCATAGTTGGAGTCATTGGTTTTATCGCTTGTGCAATAGCTGGAGGATCTTCAAGTACATCAGGGGAGCAGAAAGATACAATTCCTCAAGCGGGTCACGCAGAGGCGCGTCATCGTGATCGTGTAGAAGCAGAAGAACGATATCACCAGTGGAAAGAACAAGAACAGCGCGATTGGGAAGAACAACAACGGCAAAATAATGAAGATCGTTGATGGTGATAAATTATATTATGCTTAAGTCAAACAGATTCAAGGTAAAGGAAGATAATCAATTCGGTCTTGATACTCATTATCAAATGAAGCTTCAGCCGCCATAATTAACTCATCTATATTTTCCCCAATACTCAAATTAGGATTCAGAATAAAAATACCTGGAATATGACGATTTTTTGCTGTATGGTCAACCAAATGTACTGGCATAGAAGTCCGATTATTTGTTACCAGAATAAAATTATTTTCTTCACACCAGCAGAGAATTTCAGGGTCTAATGTTCCTTTATCTGGCGTGACAGGTTCTCCAATCACTCTAATAACTAAATCAGGTTTGAGTCTTCTTAGTTGAGTCGCATAGAGAGGATCAACATTTTCATCTAAGAGATATTTCAGACTCATTTGCTTGTTTGATTGCTTTTTTTTGTTCCCTTAATTTTCTCAATTTTTCCGCAACAGGAGGAGGATTTTGTTTTTGTATTTCTCTCATTCTTTCTCCATGTTCGATCCATTCGGTTAAGTAATTGGTTATTTTTTCTTGCTCATGCAAATAGTACAAAATAGTCGCATAAACTTGTTCTAAGCTCAAAGATGAGTAAGTTTTAGCAATTTCTTCAGGTGTTTTGGCATGATAAATATAGTCATAGAGAATGGTTTCAATACCAATTCTTGTTCCTTTTAACCGAATGTCATTAGGGGCTAGAAAGTTAAAATAGTCTTCGAGTTGCATCATAAAATTTACCGAAGCTGTACTGAATCTAAAGGATAGTGTTAGTTATTTACACCATGCTGTACTTGTGCTTCCATCTAGCCCTGTGTAAGTTGTCCAAGTATGACATCTTACACCATTAAAATTAGCACCTGTAACATCGGCACCTGTAAAATTAGCCTGGCCTATATCAGCATTTATCAAACTTGCTACCTTTAAATTGGCATCCATTAATTTTGTCTCGCCCATATAAGAACTGTTAAGTCTTGCGCTAGATAGATTTGCCCCTATCAACTTGGCACCACCCAAGTTAGATCCCGTCAAAATTGCATTACTTAGATTGGCTTTTGTCAAATCAGAACCGCTTAGATTAACACCACTCAAATCCGCACCTTGTAAATTGGCTTGTCTTAGATTTAATCCCCTCAAATCCGCACCACTCAAATCACATCCTGGGCATTGTTTGGTTTACTTAAGTTTCTTAACATGATCAGGATTTTCTGCACGGCTAGGATTAGCTAAACTAACACAAGATAGGATAAAAATTGAAAAAAGAGTAGTTAATTTCATAACTGTTCCACCTCAATCAACTTGAAAACGGGATAACCAACGGACTATCGTAACACAGAATTTTCCTAAAATATTCAAGATAATAGCAAAATTTTATGATTCCCTGCTACCACCCAAATCTCATTCCCTGCTTGAGCCGCTGCACTAGAGCGCGACAGCATGACTTGAAAGAAGCTGACCGACGGGGTGACGGCCACCCACAACCACCAGGCTCTCTTGGACTGGGGATGAGAGTCCATCGGCATTTCCTTGTCCGAATCCCGTCTCGTCGGCTCCCACTATCGGCGCGGCTTGGATGTAGGCTTCGGCTTCCGCCACAGAGGGCTGATAGTGCCTCACTTCCTTCCTTTCTCAGACGATTGACTGTCCCCAGAGACATCTTCACCCCAAATAAGTCGGACATCGTACAAACCACCATCCGATGGGAATGACGGTACATTCCACTCAAGACTGAGACGATGGATACCGCTCTCTCGGAGTAGCCGCTCTCTTCTACGTCTTTGGGGAGGAGGGATCGGGTTTTTTCGCCGCAGTAACGCACCAAATCCCCAAAATGGCTACCAGATATTATAAGGCGATCGCCGCTTTGATTGACACAAGCAAAAACTTCAACAGATATAATGGGGCTTGACAGGTGGTATCAGTTATCAAAGCACGGCTCAAGCGATTGAAGGTTGAGTTGGAGTTAAAAAAAGTAACCTTTGGTTGTGTTGGGTTTTGTGCCTTAATCAAACCTACATGGCTAGGAACTGTAGGGGAGCAAGGAATCTGCGCCCAGAATGTAACCTCTCTCAATTTATCAAGTCTGGTGAGTCAGCTTCACTCATTTGAATACTGCAATTATGATGTTTTTGAGGTAGTTAAAGACTGTTCAATTACTTGAGGTGAACTATTTTGAATTAGGCGTAATAACAAACGTAATCCTTCATTAACGGCTGCTGAATCAGGAAAAATAGTAGCAACGTCGGGGTCTATTTCGACGGTTAAAGTAGTTCTTTTTCGCCCTTGACCTCTTGCTATGACTGGAAGTTTAGTAAAGTCATATTCGGGGCGTAAATCATCATCTAGATCACAGGTCTGATTCATAAGCTTTACGTTCTTGGGTGGTAGCTAAACGGGCACTAATTAAGCGTGTGGTTTCCGTGCGGTCAGTATAAGAAACAACTAGCAATCGTCCTTTGGCTGATTCTCCCATTATAATAAAACGTCGCTCCCCAAGAGAGTGTTCTGGATCGGCAAAGGTTAAAAATAAGGGATCATAGAACACGGATTTAGCTTCATCGAAAGAAACACCATGTTTGGCCAAGTTCCTTTTGGCTTTCTCCTCGTCCCAATCGAATAACATGGGTTACATTTATATGGGTTGGCTGAAAATTATAGCAGAATTTCTGGCTCTCCCGTACTTGTGGTGATAAGAA
>JAYKJI010000164.1:0-6235 GCA_035285405.1 Snowella sp.
AAGGTGTATAAATCACAGTCGCACTTTGCTGTCGAGGGTTTTGATAGCTGTCTTGCCATTGGAGTTTGTCAGGAGAATTCTGTCTGGTTAACATATCTTTATGCTTTTGTCAATGCGTAACTTCTACTACATTCCGCAGGTTAGAAAAAAGCAAATTAGCTTGTTTTCTCGATCACTAATATACGTGCATGGATGGGAAGCAAGGATAAAAAAGTGTAAATGTAGAGCTGTTAGAAGCCGCGATCGCCCTCTAGTTTAAGATAAAGACTCATGCCAGAGGGCGTTAATATGATTGGATCAAGAACGACAAGCCTTAACCGAAATTTGATAAGATTTGCCAATTGATTCCACATCACCAACAAAAACATTAACTTGATAGGGTTGATCTTCAGCGCGAGGAGAACTTTTGATAACTAACGGTTTACCCAATGAGAGATTTGGCTTTTCATTATAAACTTCATCAGCAGTACCATCGTTATATTTTAGATAGACTCTAATAGAATAAGTTCCGTCTGTTTCAGGAATAAAAGTTGTCACAAATTGCTTATATTGTGTATTGCTCTTGATCGCAAAATCCGTATTCCAATTATCTCGTTTTAAGCCAGCTAATCCAATAGGAATACTCGGAGCCGTAGCTCTTTTTTTAACAACCGTTTGTCCTTTGTCGCCGCCCACTGCAATTAAAGGACTACATTTAGGAGCAGCGATCGCCGGTGAGATTAAAGTCAATGTCAAAGCTGAAAGAATAAATAGATTTTTGGCGGAAAACTGAGTCTTTTTCATATCGTTTTTGTAAATTTAAAGAAACAACATCTTGAAGATTTGTTACAGCATGGCCTTTCAATCAAGAAATACTTGAGTATATGCTACAGTGTAAGTATTGAAAGAAGCAATACTAAGGTGGATCGTTGCAGAATTTTCCCCATAAACTTAGTTGCTTAGCTTTCACCTCTTCAATTCATTAAAGTCATGAAAATTTTAGCCAAGTTGCCTGTAACGATTTTAGCGATCGTTGCCCTAGGGAGTGGCAGTATTTCTCCCAGTTTAGCCCAAAATGCTCAGTCCATACATCGGCAAGTGGATTCTAGCCATTTAATTGCTCAAAATACCGCCCTTCCTTTCACTGATATCAGCAAGAATGTCTATAAACCCGAAATACTTGAAGCTGTTCAACTGAAAATTGTTCAGGGCTTTCCCGATGGAACCTTCCGACCCAATCAGCCAGTTACCAGAGAACAAGCCATCTCAATGATTGTGGATGCGATCAATCTCCTAACGCCGGTGGATCTTAATGCAACCCCCACTAACCCTGTTCGTCCCTTTACTGATGTACCGAGCGATCGCTGGAGTGCAGCAAAAATTAACTGGGCCCAGTGGAATATCGCCCCAGCAGGGACACCAACCGGAAAGTTTCGTCCAACCGACTATATTACTCGCTCTGAATTAGTCTCTTTTCTCCGTCGCGCCGCCGAACGAATTAAAACCAATTTAGGACGTTCTCCCGCCCTGAATCCGACTCAGAAACCGATTAATTTCTCCGATGTTTCTGGCTACAATCAACAGCTAACCTTACAAATGTCTGCCTATTGTCAAGTGGCTTCTCCTGTAAATGAAAAAGGCAAGAAATTTGCGCCCAATAAACCCGCCCATCGAGACTATACCACTGCGGCGATCGTGCGGACACTAACCTGTGTGAAGAACGATAACAAATAAACTCTGAATCTGAGTTTAGCCACTGTAGCTGGAGTTTAACAAATCCCGGAGAATTCTATGACGAAACATGATAAGAAAAAGCAGTTTGAAACCGCCGCAGTTGAAACTCTCAACAGCGATAAACCGAAACTTAAAGCCAAAGAATACAACCAGGAATTGCTCAAACTCCAGACCGAGCTTTGCTTACTTCAAGACTGGATAAAATATACAGGGGAAAGAATTATCATTGTTTTTGAAGGCCGTGACGCAGCAGGTAAAGGTGGAACGATTCATGCTCTTACAGAACGAGTTAGCCCACGAGTTTTTCGGGTAATCGCTTTACCGGCCCCCACTGAACGGGAAAAAACTCAGATGTATATTCAACGCTATCTCACCCATTTTCCTGCGGCGGGGGAAGTGGTGATCTTTGATCGCAGTTGGTATAATCGAGCGGGGGTAGAATACGTCATGGGTTTTTGTACGAAGGAACAGCATCGTGATTTTCTCAAAGTCTGCCCTACCATTGAGCAGTATATGGTTGATAGTGGCATTAAGCTGGTGAAATATTGGCTGGAAGTTGACAATGAGGAACAAAAACGACGATTTGAAGCTCGTATTGACGACCCGATGCGTCAGTGGAAATTATCAGCCATTGATCTTCCCTCCCGTGAACGTTGGTATGACTATTCAAAGGCGAGGGATTTGATGTTGGATGCGACAGATACTCCCTGGGCTCCCTGGTATGTTATCGATTCCAATGACAAAAAACGGGCACGTCTTAACTGTTTATCTCATTTTCTCAGTTTGTTTCCCTATGAACCTGTCCCCCATGAAAAGGTTAAGTTACCCGATCGCTTAATGAAGCATCGCTATGATGATCAAGCTCCGATGGTCAACCGACATTGGATTCCGGAGAAATATTAAAGACTTTAACCCCCCCCAAATGTAGGGAAGATGGAAAGTAATCCTAAAATTATCAATTTTATTATTCGCTTCTTTTTTGTCGGCTGTTTATTAGCTTGGTGTGTCGTCCTCATTCGTCCCTTTATCGTCATTACCCTTTGGGGTGCTGTCCTGGCGATCGCCATCTTTCCTGTCTTTGTTTGGCTCAAAAACCGCATAGGAGGACGTTCCAAATTAGCGGCTACCATCATTGCCCTACTGGGTCTGGCAATTGTTATTGGCCCCGTTAGTTTGGTCGCCACTGTTCTTCTGCATAATGCTCATAACCTAGTTGACAGCATTAGCTCAGGCAACTTGGCCGTACCACCGCCCCCCAAAGATATTGCAAGCTGGCCCATCATCGGTCAATCTTTAAGTAATATGTGGCAACGAGCCTCTGTCAATCTAGAAAGTTTTATCCATCAATTCAATCCCCAGATTCTAGAATTTTCCAAAAATCTATTATTCCAGGCAACCAACGCTGGTTTAACCCTACTCAAATTTATTATCTCCATTATTATCGCCGTCATACTAATTCTCAATGCAGAAACACTCAAACGCAAATTAATCCTGTTTATTTCCAAGTTATCTCCCGACAGAGGTGAGGTTTTTCTAACCCTGGCGACGACAACTATTCGTAGCGTTACTCGTGGGATTATTGGGGTAGCAATTGTGCAGACTTTGATGGTTAGTACTGGACTGCTTGTGGCCAAAATTCCTGGGGCGGGCCTACTCACTCTCGCTTGTTTATTCTTAACGATTATTCAGATTGGGCCTGGCTTAATTGTTTTACCTACGATAATTTTTGCTTGGTTCAATATGAATTTTTTTGCCGCTTTACTATTTACCATCTGGATGTTTTCTGCGACTCTAGTTGATAATATTCTTAAGCCGATCCTAATGGGGCAGGGACTACCAGTGCCGATCATTGTGATTTTAATGGGAGTCATTGGGGGAACCCTGGCTCACGGTATTTTGGGTTTATTTATCGGCCCTGTGATCCTAATTTTGGGTTATGAGTTAGTTCGAGCTTGGGTTATTGAAGGCACGGAAAAGACATTGACAGTTGGGGATGAAAGCCCCGATCTTTAGCCATTTTTTTTCGGCGTTGCTAGATTTTAAAGATGAATCTGCTTTTATGCCATTGAAGCAACTAAATGAAAGGGTGATCGCTCTTTTTTTATTGATGGTTTGAAGGCAACTTTTGTTTGTGCTTGAAGATTTCACTTACAAAGCTATAATGTTGACATGAGGTTCCAGGAAACGTCCGATGAAACGAGATGAAGTACTAGCAATTCTAGCGGCACATCGAGAAGTATTGCAGAGAATGGGAGTAAAATCTCTGACTTTATTTGGTTCAGTGGCACGGGATGAAGCTCGTCCCGATAGTGATGTGGATTTGTTAGTGGAATTTAATCAATCTGTAGGACTGTTTGAGTTTATCGAACTGCGGCTTTATTTAGAAGATACTCTAGGATGTTGTGTAGATTTGGGAACTCAGGATGCTTTGAGGGAACATCTGCGAGAGCCTGTACTAAAGGATGTGATTCATGCCTTCTAGAGATTGGCGGCTTCGTCTTCAGGATATTTCAGAGTCAATTAGTGAAATTTTAGAACTTACCGCAGGCATGGAGTTTGAGGATTTCACTACAAACAGAACAGTTTTTAAAGCTGTCCTGTACGATTTGGGTATTATCGGTGAGGCAGCTAGAAATATACCCAGGGATGTACAGTTACGTTATCCACAGATCCCTTGGCGTTTGCTGGGAGATATGAGAAATGTTATTTTTCACGAATACTTTCAGGTGGAATTGAAGATAGTTTGGAGGGCTATTCAAAATAATCTTCCTCTGCTGGGTTTACAACTACAGGAGGTGTTAGAAAACGAATCAGAGATAGAATAATTTTTGGCATTGTCAGATCGGAATGCAAAGCATGTACTATAAAACAACGAAATGCTTGCTATCAAAGCGTTTCCATATCTGCACAGATTTAGATCATCTTTAAATTTGACAACGCCGCAATAAAACTGTAAGGGTCTCCTGCAAAAATAATGTTCAGCAAAGAAACCACTTACTCTCAAGCCATGATGAATTCAGTAAGTATCTTGGCTCATGTGTCTGACAAACCTCAAATTATCAACTATTTTTGGGTAGAAATTCAGCCAAAATTGAAGGAATAGTGCTAGTTCGATCAAAAGAACCGACTTTACTTTCTAAACCCTCAGCCCGTAGGCGATCGCGGACTCGGCCACTATAATTAACAAGCCTTAGAGTAATATTTTGAGCGGTCAACTGTTGGTATAAACTATCAAACCAGCGTGTGCCAGGCGTATCGATAGCAGGAGAAGGAGAAAGGTCAAAAATAACACAATGAACAGGGTTTTCCTGTTGACGAATACGCTGAAATAAATCCTGTTGAATATTTTCGGTATTAAAGTAAAGGATTGGCCCATTGACCCGATAAATTAAAACACCTGGAATGGTTTGATTTTCAGGATGTCGTTCCGCATCACCAAACTGATCTGTGCCATCCACTCTGCCCAAAATTGAAGTGCTGAGATGGGCTGCCACGCGAATCAGGAATAGAGCAGAGGTAATCGTTGCTAATAAAATCCCTTTGAGAACACCAAATAACAATACTCCCATCAAGGCCAGTAAGGCGATCTGAAATTCTAGCCGACTGACTTTTTGTAAATGCTTTAATTCGCGAATATTAATCAAACCTTTTACGGCTACTAAAACAATCACTGCTAAAATAGCATCCGGTAAATTCCGAAATAAACCTGTAAAAAATAACAAAACTAAGGCAATCATACAGGCTGCAAAGAAAATGGCTAAGGGGGTTTTTGCTCCCGCTTTTTCATTAACAGCCGACTGGGATAATCCTCCAGCAAGGGGAAAACCTTGCCCCAATCCGGCGGCTAAATTTGCTGCCCCGATCGCCAATAGTTCCTGGTCTGCATTAATTGAATAACCATTTTTTATAGCAAAACTACGGGCAGTAGAAATCCCTTCAATATAGGAAAGTAAAAAGCAACCGAGAGCCAAAGGAAGCAAATTATTCAGATCATTGAATGTCCATGCCGGTAGGCCAAAAATTGGAAAACCCTGGGGAATTTCACCCACGACCTTAACCCCCTGTTCTGGTAAATGGGTAAGGGTCATTAGGACAATGGACACAATCACAATGATCAGAGAATTGGGCTGTTTGGGTAATAAGCGATCGCCTACAAATAAAACCATCAGAGCGATCGCCCCGACGCAAAAAGTGGGCCAATGAATTTCACCGAAATGATGGAGCAAATCCCAAAGACGTGTAAAAAAATTGTTTCCACCACCTGGTACCCCAAAGAGCTTCGGTAATTGGGTTGAGGCAATTTGCAGTGCGGCCCCGGCCTTAAACCCCGTCAAAATCGGTTCAGAAATAAAATTGACTACCTGGGAAACCTTAAATAGCCAGGCAAACAAACAAACCACTGCCACTAAAACAGCCGTTAGAGAAGCCATGGACAGATAACGAGCCGGATCATCAGGTACGAGGGAAGCCAAACTGACACCCACCAAAATCGAAATAGCTGAGGTCGGGCCAATTGCCAATT
>JAYKJI010000165.1:0-12817 GCA_035285405.1 Snowella sp.
TTTTTGTGACGTGGCATCCCAAACATGAACCCTTTTCCCCAGACTATAGACCAACTGATTTTGGGTCGGACTCCAAACTAGGCGATCAATCCAAATCTTTGGATACTCCAAGGTTGTCATTAATTCAGGCAAACCGTTATTGATTTTCCAAATTTGTAGTTGCCCGTTTTGACCCGCTATGGCTAATAAGTTGCCATCCTGGGAAAAAGCTAAACAATCTACTGATTGTCCTGTATTTCCTTGATGAATAATTTCTTCAAAGGTTGCCTGTGAAAATAAGCTGACCTCTCCACCTCCCGAAGCGGCAGCCCAAAGTTTGCCATCAGGGGAATGGGCGATCGCCGTTACATAGTCCGATAACTGCCCCTGCCACCGTAATTGGAAGTCGATAGAGATTTTTGTTTTCATACTAAACAATCCCGAAATCCTTCTTTTAATTGCATTTCGTCTAAATTACGACCAATAAAAACCAGTTCATTTTTGCGGGTTTCCTGGGGATGCCAAGGGCGATCGGCTTTACCATCAAACAGCATATGAACTCCTTGAAAAACAAAGCGGTTCTTTTCTCCCTGAATACTGAGAATGCCCTTCATCCGAAAAATATCTGGCCCCTGATTGCGTAGGAGTTCACTAATCCAGCTATTGAGCTTTTTACCGTTTAAATCACCCGATTCAACAATGGTGACAGAAATCACGGTTTCATCATGTTGGTGGGTATCTTCACCTAAAATTTCGGGGTCAATTTCCAGGGCATGATCCAGGCTAAAGGCCTCTATTCCCAGAATTTGATCAATCTCAATATTGGCATCGTAGGTCGGATAAATTTTAGCCATCACGTTCATAGACTGAATCTTCTGTTTCAGATTTTCCAAGGCTTGGGTTGACACAAGATCGGTTTTGTTGAGCAAGATGACATCGGCAAAGGCGATCTGTTCTTGGACTTCTTCGGAGTCCCAATGTTGATCGATATGTTTGGAATCAACAACGGTAACGACCGAATCTAACAAAGTCTGCGATCGCACATCTTCATCCATAAAAAAGGTTTGAATCACAGGAGCAGGATCGGCCAGTCCAGTGGTTTCGATGACTAAATGATCAAATTTGTCCCGTCGTTTCATCAGATTTCCAATGATGCGAATCAAATCACCCCTGACCGTACAACAGATACAGCCGTTGTTCATTTCAAAAATTTCTTCTTCAACATCAATCACTAACTGATTGTCAATACCCACTTCCCCAAATTCGTTAATAATAACGGCAACTTTTTTGCCATGCTCATGGGTCAGGATGCGATTGAGTAGGGTCGTTTTACCTGCTCCCAAGTAGCCGGTTAGAACGGTCACGGGAATGGGGGCTTGGCGATCGCTTAAAGTCATAGCGTCCTCTTTTAAGAATGATAATCATTCTTAAATTATAGACAAAAAATACCGATGTCAAATACTTTTGTGATTGTGAGCGTTTGACTAAAAGGATTCCATGAATCCATAAGCCTGAGTTATCACACACAAGAGCCGAGAGCCAATGGGCTTTATCCCCTGCTGCTTAACCCGAACTGACGTTGTCTAGTTTCAGGTACATTTTTAGAAACTTCCATCATCACTCTATTTGCCACTGTTTAACATCTATTTTCAGGTGAACAAGCAGATATTCTGGCCATAGCCTAAGTTAAGGTTTTCATATTTTGATTAAGCTGAATAAATTGTAACAACCGTTCAAAAGTTAAACCATAGGTTAGAATCGGTTCCTCATAACCTTTTAGCTCGGCTAAATGCTCAGTAAAGTATTGATTGAGATCACTAAAATTTTCTAGATAACTATAGGTTTTTTGTCCGATCGCAATGTCAAAGCCTAGCACTTTAGTAGCAGATTCCAGGCGAAACGTTGCATTCACCGTGTCCCCGATCGCCGTATAGTCAGGATGATCCCCACTACCCGTATTACCGACCATAGCATAACCCGTATTCAAACCCACCCCAATCTGAAGAGGAAAGGGTAAGGGGTACTGTTTGGCTAATTTTTGGGTCATTTGGTTGAGGTAACTAATCACCTGAAGAATTCTCAGAATTTCCTCGATCGTTACCGCCTCTTCGCCATGAAACCAGATGGCCATAACCGCATCGCCAATATATTTATCGACCCAACTGCCCGCCTGCCGTAGAATTTGACCCGATTGACGAAACCAGTTACCAATCAAGGCCGAGAGAATTTTTTCATCCAATTGCCGTGACAATCCTGTAAAGTTTCGCATATCTGCCACCATTACTGTCATCAAACGACGCTCATGGATAATACTAGTTTGGGTATCCCGCTCTGAAAGGATTGAGGGATGGCTAGGATGGCTATCGGTAAGGGAATGAAATTCGACCTGGGTTTTGCCAAAGTGAACTTGATCCCGATTTTGTAGCGTGACCGGAATGCTCACTCGTCTGTCATTTACAAAAGTACCATTACGACTCCCTAGATCAATTAGCAAAAATTCACCCGATTCCGTTGCTTGCAAAATGGCATGGTTTCGGGAGATGGTGTGGTCGGTTATGACAATATCGTTTTCCTGGTTACGGCCAATTGTCCAATAACTTTTGTCCATCAACGGGAATTTTTGATCCCCTTTAACGGTACGCCATAGTAGATAAGAGTAGTTTTCGAGTTTTTCCACAGGAAAGCGGGTGAGATCATTGAGCAAGGAGTGCAGCCAGCCAAAATACGCTATCCACTAAGATTGTACTCAACACTGCTCCAGCAAAAGCCCACCAGTGGGATTCGTTTTTTTGCAAAGCCCAAGTTCCTAGCCCCAAGAGTAGGCTAACTAAAACTATAGCCCAACTTACTCCTACCTGGTTTTGAATTTGAGCGATCGCCGCCTGAAAAATAGAAGCAATTAAATCCGGTTCAATGGTCATTACCTGTCGCCAGTAGGGAATTAGACCGGTTAAGTAAAAATAGCTATCAGTAATCGCTGTCCCCAGCAGAGAGCCAAGATAAAAAAAGTGACCAACTAACCCCCAGCGTTGACGTACTCCCCAGAACGCGAAGGGTAAACCGATCGCCTCAATGGGCAAATGAATAAGAGGTTCCCAGCGAAACCAGCCCCAATAGATAGCTCCTGCTAACCAACTCCAGCTAAAACCGAGACAGAGATCGCCCCAAATTGCCATCTTTGGCCATTTTTTAAACCCCATAGCCAAACCGACCCATCCAATCGTTAATAGCAAGGTCAGCCAGGGAAAGGAGCGTACCAAGGGAGCTTGGATAAAAACGGGGACTGATACTAAAAAGCCCGACAATAACAATATTCCCCAGGCTTGTTGACGATGGGATGAGGGAGTCCAAAGGGTCAGGGTTTCCCTCGGCCAAACGCGAGCATAGTGGGCAACAACGGTGGAAAGAAGAGGAATCAAAGGATTTTAGCTAAAAGATAAGGGTTTTAAAAAAAGTTTTAAGTTTTGTTACCGACTTCTAAGGTATCTTAAGACGGGCTCACGATGCAATGCTCTAGACAAGATATGGTAAGTTACGGATCGCGGTTGGAACCAGGAATCTATGTCTGATATTGCTCATCTCATTCAGCAAGTGCGTCAAGAGGCGGAAAGAGAACCCTTTCCCATTGATGTTGATATCTATACTGCTGCCCGTAAGGATCCCCTGGCTCCAGTTTTGTATGCCGGTAACTTGAAAAGTCAACTTTGCTTTTTTGGTCGAGATCTAGGACGAGATGAGGTTTTCGCTGGCCAGCCTTTGATTGGGGCCGCTGGAACTTTAGTGCGAGACGGTTTTTACCAAGCTTGGCAGGGTCATAGGGCCAAATCGAAGCAAGAATTACACCGAGTCTGCGATCGCCTTTTATTAACGAATACGGTTCCCTACAAACCCCCTGGCAATAAAGCCTACTCGCCAGAGGTAAAAGAACGTTTTCGCCCCTTTATTGAACGCTTATTAGTTCTCCATTGGCAAGGTAAACAAATTATTCCCCTAGGGACAGAAGCTTTTAAATGGTTTATTCCCTACGGACGCAAAGGGGAAGTCAATAATTTTTTCCTGGGTGGTGATCGCTTTTCTTCCCATTTAACAGTTACGCTAACAGCTACCGACGAACAAGGCTTGAATTATCAGCGTCAAGTCAGCCTTATGCCCTTACCCCATCCATCTCCCCTCAATCAAAAATATTACGCCCAATTTCCCCGTCTTTTGCAAGAACGTCTTAATGAAGTTGCCTTTTAGGACATAGCGACAATTCAGTAAAGAAGGACTAATGGCAAAAATATAGCTATATAGCCATATTCCATTAAGTATTATAAAGAATGTGCTTTATTTACCCAAGATCAAGATTATTATCAGAGAATAGTGTTTTGGTGGACTAAAATGACAGACTCCAATTCTCCCATTCCCCAAAAAATCAATAGTCTAATTCAGGAAATTGAAACTAAGTTTCAGGCCATCAAGGCAGCTAAAGAGTCGGAACTCAATCCTAAGCTAGATTTGGCAAAGACAAGTACAAAAAATTTGCAGGTCAAGATTCAAGGTAAGGTTGATGATCCAAAGCTAAATAGCGCGATCGCAAAGATGACCGATGTACTGGTAATCGACAAGACAATTGTTAAAGACGAAATAGAAACGCTCAAACAAGAAAATGAGGCTCTAGCTTCCGCCCTTCCAGGTAAATTGCAACAACTTAATCTACCAGAGCCAGACTTATTAGAATTAACAACAGCTATTCAGAACTGGCTTAACGAGATTAACAAAATCCTTGAAGACTTGCGATCGCTCTCAGAATTCAATCAAACAACCGATTCTATTCTGCTGAATATTAAAGAGAAATTTACTCAGCTTTCCCAAATTTTTGAATCAGAGGGAACATTAGAAAATCTGCTCTATGAGATTAAAGCTGAGATGAAAAAAGTCATTGGGGAACCAAATTTAACTGATTTTTAAAAAAAGATTGATGATTTAGCGACAGAACAGACACCAGTTGATCCCGTACTAGCACTTAACCTTCGTCTTGATAAATTAATTCAAGATACCAGGCTGAAAATTAACACACTTCTTCCTGAATTAGATGGAGAAGTACAAGGTGAATTGGCCAAATTGATTAAAGTAGCAGGAATAGCTCAAGTTGAACTCGAAAGAGCCAAAGTCGAAGCCAAACCCAAAAAAGCTACAATAATTGAAGTTGCCAAGAATAAAATTGCCATACCATTTTTCAAAACCCTTATCATAGATCAGCAATCTCCAAGCTTTACTGCTTACGGAGCGGCTATGTCAGCAATTTTAAAATTTCATATTACTCTAGCTCGGATTAAAGCCGTTGTAGAGTATTTGGAAATTGCAATCGATTCTTTAACAGGCAAGCCTAACCTTATTCTTGCTCAAAAATTACGCTATGCATCAGAGACAAGATTGCGAAAAATACAAGGCGGGCTAAGAAATGATTTGGCTAATTTAGGAGATGATCTCTTCCATTCTATTAAAACACCAACCAAGGTTTTGACAGGAGCAGTATCAGCTTTTCCTATCAGTTGGTTAATAATTTATGGAATTCCTATCAGTATTCCTGGTACTTCGATAAATCTTACATCTCCCGTTCAAAATATACTCAAGTCCCTTCCATTGCCGGAGGTTCCTCGTGCTAATCAGGTTTATAATATTGCTAATCAAGCTTACAGTCAGGAAGTACAAGTATTGAATTTCATCAGTAGCAGTCAAAATACAAAAGAGAAGAACCAAGATACACTTAATTTTGTGATTGCATTATTGATGACAGGAACATTAGGAGGAGCCGTCAGTATTTTCTTGCGTATTAAAGAATTTGACAACTCAGCAACCCAAAAATATGAAGATGACTTACTTCCTTTTTTGATTGGATTGCTTAAGCCAATTTTAGGTGGAAGTTTTGCTTTCTTTATTTTTTTATTGCTTAATTCTGGTGTTTCTCCTGTACAAATTAAAGGTCAAGGAAGTAACTATTTATATGGTTTTTTAGCATTTGCTTTTATCGCAGGATTTAGTGAACGTTTTGTCCCAGATCTCATTAGCCAAACTGAAAAGAACTTGACCCAAAGCCAAAGTCAAGGACTACCCATAGAGTTAAAAATTGATCCACAAAATATATCATTAGTTTCCGAACAAAAACAGACTTTTAAGTTGAATCAAATTTTGTCAGCCGATGATTATAGCGTTACTTTAAACCCTCCCAATATGGGAAAATGCGAAAAGAGTCAATCTCAATTTGATTATTCTGCACCGAAAAAAGAAGGAACAACACCTTCATTAGTAATAATTACTGTTACTAAAAATATTGACCCTAAACAAACTGCACAAACCACCGTTATTCTAATTTAGGACTCTAATTTAGGACTTTAGTGAAGAGAAGCACTAGGGTTCAATTCTTTTTCAAAGAAATCCAGACAGTCCATGCCCTTTAACTCTCAATGTCAACAGCCGTTGTGTGACAATAATTTCGAGCATTATAGCCGTTGATGATTGTCCATTTCCCCAAAAAACCTAGCGGGCCATTTGCATTTCTTACAATACCCTTTACAATCAATGAAGCGAATAATCGCATTAATGTGTTGTGAGAGAGGATGCAGACCATGAGTCTCCCGTCGGTTAAATCAAAAAAAACTCCCTTATTACAGCGAGGATTGGGGATATTGGGTAGTTTGGCCTTATTGAGTAATCCCTTAGTGGTTACCCCGACGATGGCCCAGGAAACCCTCGTCATTCCTGATGCCCCTGCTCCCATTGCTCCTTCGGCCCCAGCCGTTCGAGAGGCTCCAGCCATTCAACCCATTGAAGCACCGCAACCTCAAAGAGTCCGTTCCTCCGAGCCGGTTCGGGTTCGTTCCCCTCGACAAGCTTTTCGTTCCGAGCGATCGCGGGTTGTCCATTCCCAACTGGCGGCCCCTAGAATTTCTCTCTCGCGTGAATCTAATGCCCTACCGACCGCATCAGAGGGATCTCAAGGTAAGAATAGCTATGTTGACAATACCCCCTACACAAGCGAATCACGGCAACCAACGGTTGTCTTAACCGAAAGAAGCAGTGGTTGTCAAACAGTCGTGCAAAATGGTTCATTGAATCGTGGCTGTGGGGTTACAGCTAGTTCTGCTCGTCGAACCTCGATCTCGACTTCCATGACCAGAGAGGCGATCGCCAATAACAGAGCTTTTATTCCTCGTTATCAACGGTTGGCCAGCCGTCCCAGAGTATCGGCCCAAAGCCTGATCAGCCAGAATTCTGGTTTTTCTCCGATCCGACCGATCGCGCTCCGTCAGCACAATTATCAACCCTATCGTGCCAATCAAGAAGTTAATTCGAGTCAGGTTGTTAGTCTAGAACCGATTATTCGCCGTGGATTAGCGATCGCTTTGGCTCCCATGCCGGAATATAGCCGTGCTACCTCTCTCTATGCCCCCACTGCACCCCAGGGTGAAAGTCGAACTGACTTACTGTTCCCCTTGCCTGTTGTTGCCCCCATTACCTCCGCTTTTGGATGGCGGATTCATCCCATTACTGGTACTGGCCGGATGCACTCAGGAACGGATATTGGTGCGCCAATGGGAACACCAGTCTTGGCCGCCTATCAAGGAGAAGTGGCTGTGGCTGATTGGTTAGGAGGTTACGGCATGACCGTCATTATTCGTCACCTCGAAGGGACTCAAGAATCGCGTTATGGACACTTGTCTGAGATTTTTGTCAAGCCTGGTCAAGCCGTACAACAGGGTGAGATCATTGGTCGTGTGGGCAGTACTGGCTTTTCTACCGGGCCTCACCTCCATTTTGAATGGCGACATTTAACCAAAGAAGGCTGGGTTGCAGTAGATGCTGGGCCTCACCTGGAATACGCCCTGGCAAATCTGATTCGGACTCAACAGTTAGCCAATGCTACTCCGATTAAACCCCAGGGCTAAAGAAAATACAATATACGGTACTTTTCTGTCGGTAGATCAGTGATTTTTTTCGCTTCCCCCCTTAAGCAAACGGTGCTGATACAAGGGGGGACTAATGTTTGCAGACTCAAACTTGCCAGCGATCGCGGTGGGTCAGAATAAGAAACTTAAAGTTGACCGGAATCAGTAATAGTTACAGGCACTTTAGTCTTACCACTGTTACTACCCTGAGCTTCGAGCAATTTCAGTACTTCGAGTCCTTCTACCACCTCTCCAAAGACGACGTGTTTACCGTCTAGCCAGGGCGTTTCCACAAAGGTTAGGAAAAATTGGGAACCATTGGTATTGGGGCCAGCATTAGCCATCGAGAGTAAACCGGGTTTATCGTGTTTCTTTTTAAAATTTTCGTCGGCAAACTTTTCGCCATAGATAGATTCTCCACCCGTTCCATTGCCACGAGTAAAATCTCCCTCCTGGGCCATAAAATTAGGAATAATACGATGGAAGAGGGAGCCTTTAAAATGGAGAGGTTTACCGGCTTTACCCACTCCCTTTTCTCCTGTACAGAGAGCGCGGAAATTTTCGGCGGTTGTGGGAGTTACATCATCAAATAATTCCATCACAATGCGGCGAGCGGGTTCGCTACCAATAGCGATATCAAAATAAACTTGGGTCATGGAGCTTTTTTTCTACCAGTTTGCAAAACATTACGATCATAGCCTATCTCTTGTTAGGGACGTTTCTAGTCTCCTAGTTGAGATGGCAAAAAACCCAGGGACTCTTTAACCCGACTTAAGGTTTGATTGGCCACTGCTGCGGCTTTTTCCTGTCCCTCGCGCAAGATTAATTGTAAGTAACCCGATTCTGAGCGGATGGTCTGATATTTTTCCTGAATAGGTTGTAAAGCGGCGATGGTGGTTTCCGTTAAAAGGGGTTTAAATTGACCCCAGCCCATTTCTCGACATTCTTCCGCGACGAGAGCTTTAGATTTTCCTGAGAGTAGGCTGTAAAGGGTTAGGAGGTTGTGGCATTCAGGGCGATCGCGATCGTCAAAAGTTAGACCTTTAATGGGATCGGTTTTGCATTTTTTGATCTTTTTCTGAATCAGATCGGGGGGATCTAGCACATTGATCCGACTGAGTTCAGATTCATCGGATTTAGACATTTTTTTCGTGCCATCTAGTAGGCTCATCACCCTGGCTCCTTCCTGACGAATTAAGGGTTCTGGCAATTTTAAAATGGGACGATCCGTACTGCCAAATTTGTCGTTAATGCGGTTCACAATGTCCCTAGTTAACTCTAGATGTTGCTTCTGGTCTTCTCCTACAGGAACCTTATCGGCATCGTAGAGTACAATATCCGCTGCCATGAGAATGGGATAGTCAAGCAGTCCCACACTGACATTTTCCCCTTGTTTAAGAGCCTTTTCTTTGAATTGAATCATGCGCTCTAGCCAGTTGAGGGGTGTAATACAGTTGAGTAACCAAGCCAGTTCGCTATGGGCCGTGACCTGGGATTGCACAAAAATAGTGGAGTACTGAAGATCAATGCCACAGGCTAAATAGAGGGCGGCGATCGTATAGGTATCTTCTGCTAGGGTTTTGGGATTGTGGGGAACCGTAATGGCGTGTAGATCTACCACACAGAAAAAATTATCGTAGTCCGCTTGATTTTCGACCCAGTTACGGATCGCGCCTAAATAGTTGCCGAGGTGAAGATTGCCTGTCGGTTGTACACCGGAAAGAATTCGTTGTTTGCCCATGCTGGTTAAAAATAGCGGTTTTCGGGAAAGTTCTTGATCTTTTTTTGAACCCGATATTGTTTAGGTTACTGCAATTTCACACCATTGTTGTGATAGATGGGGAACGGCAATCAATCTCCTCACATTAGAGATCAATCCCCTTTAACATAAGAGAAAACGGATTAGTCCCAGAAGCTATGTCTCTTCACTCTGTTTACAGCGCGATCCTGAATACAGCGATCAATGATGTTATCGAGCCTTTCACTGAACTCCCTGCTGATCTGCTGGTTGCCGATCAATATACTTTTACTTTTGACAGTAAACTCACCTCCCCAGCATTCCTAAATGCCTTGACTCCACCACCGGTGATCGCGCCTCAGTTTTTCTCAAACAAAGAGTTAGTACAAAAGCTTGGGCAAGACGAGGATAGGGATTTAATCGTTACCCAATGGCAGAGTCAGATTAACGCCCCCTTAGAGAATGAAATTGTCACCTCACCCGATCAGACTGTAACCCAAAATACTGATAACCCCTTAGGCAACCTCGTCCCCACCGTAAAGACATTGGCCCCCCAACCGTCAGCGATCATAATTGCCAATGTTAATCTCCTTAATGCCACTCCTACCAATCTCACCCTTTCCAGTAGTACTGTCAACGAATAAGGATCTTAATAATGTAATCATTGGTAGCTTTACCACCACCGATCCTGATTCAGGCAATACCTTTACCTATAGTCTTGTCTCTGGTACTGGCTCCACCGATAATGCCTTTTTTGCTATTCAGAATAATCAACTCAAGGCTAACAGTATTTTCGACTATGAAACAAAAAGTAGCTATAGCATTCGGGTTAGAACGACGGATCAAAGTGGTTTATTTTTTGAAAAACAATTGACTATTACGGTTAATGATCTACCCGATCCCATCTTGACTAATACAATTAATAACATTGTTGTCAATATTAATGCCGCCGATACCAGTCTCAATTTATCCAGTTACTTTGATGATCCCTTTGCAACTGGCCGAGTTGCCCATTTTAATTTAGCTCCGACCTCCATTGGCACAATTGGTAATGGCATTATTAACGTTGCTCTCTATGATCAGAGCGGGCTTGGTGCGCCTTTAACCACTCAAAATTTCCAAAATTATGTCAATAAGGGCAGTTATACTTATACTTTTATTCATCGTTCTGTTCCAGGATTTATCATTCAAGGCGGCGGCTATACCTACAATAATTCAATTCTAGGAACCATTGCCTCTAATGCTCCGGTTCAGAATGAGTTTAATAGTCAGCGATCCAATCTGCGCGGCACAATCGCCATGGCCAAACTGGGGAGTGATCCCAACAGTGCTACCAATCAATGGTTTTTTAATTTAGCCGATAATTCCAGCAATCTGAATAATCAAAATGGCGGCTTTACTGTCTTTGGTCGGGCCGTTTCCACTAATGATCTGGCTACTATTGATGCGATCGCTGCTGTCCCTATTTATGATGCCAGTGGTGGTAATCCGAGTTCTCCTTTTACCAATCTTCCCCTCACCCAACCAGCCATTAGCGACACCAATTTTATTCGTTTTAGTAGTATTACCGTTACCCAGGAAAATGAACTTAAATTTAGTGTTGTTAGTAACTCTAAACCGACCTTAGTCACCCCAACCATTAATAATCAACAACTTATTCTAGATTATCTGCCTAACCAAACGGGAAGTTCAACAATTATCATTCGGGCGACCAATCTTTTGGGGGAATTTTTAGACCAAAGTTTTACAGTCAATGTTTTACCCACCATCTCGATCAACGATCTGACGGTCATTGAAGGACAAAATACCACCGCCCTCTTAACCCTTACCCTCAGTAGTCCTAGTACGCAAGCTGTGACTGTCGGCTATACCACCGTTAACCAAACCGCCTTAGCCGGAAGCGACTATACAACCACGACAGGAACCGTAACCTTTGCGGCGAATCAAACCAGCCAAACAGTGAGTGTTCCCATTCTCAATAATGATCTCAATGAGGCCAATGAAACCTTTGCGATCAATCTTAGTAGTCCCACTAATGCAACCATTGCTAATAGCCAGGGCCTTGTCACCATTAGCGACACCTTAAATACAAGTGTCACCACAACGTTACCTGCCCAGGTGGAAAATCTGACCCTGACTGGCACTACCGCTATTAATGGCACAGGCAATTCTGGATCTAATATCCTGACGGGGAATAGTGCTAATAATATTTTGAATGGAGGCGATGGTAACGATACCCTCAATGGTGGGGCTGGTATTGATACACTAATTGGTGGTCTCGGTAATGATATTTACCAAGTCGATAGCACCACTGATGTCATCACCGAAAATGCTGGCGAAGGAACCGACACCATTCAGTCCTCTGTCACCTTTAGTCTGGCTGCTTTCCCCAATATCGAAAACCTGACCTTAACGGGTTCTAGTGTCATCAATGGTACAGGTAATGCTGCCAACAATTCTTTAACCGGCAATACTGCCAACAATACTCTCAATGGCGGTGATGGTAACGATACCCTCAATGGTGGTGCAGGCAATGATAGCTTGATTGGCGGCAATGGCAACGATTCTGCTTACTACTACAGTTCCACTGCCACCGTTACCGTGAATTTAGCCACAGGAATTGCCAGTGATGGTTTAGGAGGAACAGATACTCTTTCCCAAATAGAAAACGTTCAAGGTTCCAATACCGCAGGCGATAATCTGACGGGCAATACGGGCGTTAATGTTCTCTACGGTTATGGTGGTGCAGATATTCTCACGGGCGGACTGGGCAATGATCTGCTCTATCTCGGCAGTGATACTGTTAAAGATACAGTTAACTATGCCAGTGGTGACGGGGTTGATACCGTTTACAATTTTGTGCGCGGAGTCGGGGGAGATATCCTCAAATTTACCGGCATAACCGCTATTGACGTACAGGTTTCTGGCACGAGTACCCTGTTTAAAGTGGGTGATGGAATTTCAGGTAACGCTGGTTTTGGTTCAGGAACTTTATTGTTAACGACCAGTGCCACCGCAGGTTTTGTAGCTGCCGATGTTAATGTCATAGAAGTTACGCATTGACAAAAGCATAAAGATATGTTAACCAGACAGAATTCTCCTGACAAACTCCAATGGCAAGACAGCTATCAAAACCCTCGACAGCAAAGTGCGACTGTGATTTATACACCTT
>JAYKJI010000166.1:0-6676 GCA_035285405.1 Snowella sp.
GCACAGTATGGCTTAAAAAATGTAGTGGGCACGCCTACACAAATAGGGCATTGAATCGTGCTGATAAAAGAAGTCGCTAACATCAAGCCTCACAAGCCATTGACGCCACAGCAACAGCGTATCAACACGCTCCAACAACAAGTCAAACGCAGTCAGCAAGCTGTTAAAGCAGAGCGTCAGCGTCAGCGAATCGCTAAGGCACAGCAAGCATTAGTGAGAGCCCATCAGACAACCCCACAACAAGGATGAATCACTCTAAGTCGCGAGTCTTATAAGTTATGAAGGATGGGCACAGTGAGGACATTTAGTCAGCATCCATAAACCATTACAATAGCGTCATACAGATTACAACAAGGTAGAAACAAAATGCGTCATCCCAGCCGCAGTGATAAGCTGAAGACCTTCCTCGAAGAAGATTGATGAAGTCTTAGGGGCCCATAGCTCAGTTGGTTAGAGCAGAGGACTCATAATCCTTTGGTCCCAGGTTCAAGTCCTGGTGGGCCCACCAGAAAAGCAAACCCTCATCATTAATGGTGGGGGTTTTTATCTCTTATGTAAACTAATTCAAATACTTAATCTTCAAAACTTCCTGTAAGCTAAATATTCCCCATAAAAATACCTAAGTTAAATATATGACATATTTCTTTGACCATTTGGTATTTATTGCGCGGGACAAAATTGATTTGTTTTTCCATTTTTTTTTAAAAATGGGATTTAAGTTAAGTAATAGATATGAGCATAATCTTGGTTCTTCGAATCATCTTATTATCCTGGAAGACAGTTATTTAGAAATCCTTGGTTGGGAGTCAGGCTCTTTACCTAAACGTCAAGAAATAGCAAATTTATCGATTGGAATTGACGCTTTAGTTTTTCGTACAGAAGATGCATTTCTCTGCCACTCGGATTTAATTCAGCGCGGTTTTAATCCCAATCCTGTTCAAGAGCTGTCAAGGCCAGCAGTAGTTGACGGTAGGATTGAAAAGGCGCTTTTTAGAACCGTTCGTTTTGCTAAACAACCAATTCCAGGACTGCGAATTTACTTTTGCGAACATTGCACCCCAGATTTTGTATGGGTAGAGAAAGAAAGAGTTCATCCCAACCAAATCAAAAGATTAGAGGCTGTTCATATTTTTTCAGCAGACCCAAAACCTATGGCAGAATCATTGGCAAATATTCTAAATTTAAAATATGAGATAGTTGGCATGGATTTTTCTATTACGCTTCCAAATTGTCGTTTAAATATTTATAGGGATCAGTCTGCTGATATTCCTTATATCTCCAGTTGCGTATTGGTTGACGATGCCAGCCAAACCAAAATTCTGATTCAAAAAAAAGAGCTTGATGAAATTCTGTAAAAAGGGAATAATTAATTTGAAGCTTCTTATCGAAATGAATATGCGTTTATTTAATTATTAGATCTAAAACCAGGAGACCCCATGAAATATTGTCTTAAACTTATTTTGGTCTTTGTATTTCTGTTTTCAAAATCAGTTTATTCTTCAGAATATCCTGCTCAGTCCTTAACGATGGTTGTTCCATATGCTGCCGGAGGATCTGCAGACGTTTTAGGTCGAGTGATTGCCCTTGAAATGTCAAAAATTTTGAAGCAAAGCGTAATTGTGGAGTTAAGGCCTGGTGCCGGGGGAAACATTGGTGCTGAATATGTAGCAAAAAGTGCCAAACCGGATGGCTATACCTTTCTTTTTGCTTCCGTCAGTCTTGCTACAAGCCCAAGCTTATCTCGTTTAAATTTCAGCCCAACTAAAGACCTTACTGCCGTTGCGGGGGTGGCGTCAATACCGAGCTTGATGTTAATTTCCACTAATTCACAGTATAAAAATTTGAAAGATTTTGTTTCTGCGGTTAAGAGTAACAAGGTACAAGCAACTTTTGGCTCATCCGGAAACAATACGGGGAGTCATTTAGTTGGCGAATTATTTAAATCTGCCGCAGGCATTGAAATGGTTCATGTTCCCTACAAAGGTAGTGGAGCTGTATATCCCGATTTGATGGCAGGCAGAATCACCGTTTTATTTGATGTAATGGGTTCTTCTTTTGCACAAGTAAAGGGCGGACAAGTCCGAGCACTAGCTATTACTTCTCCAAATCGATCCAAATTGTTGCCAGAAATTCCAACGATTGCAGAGCAAGGCTATCCTGGATTTGAATTTGGCACGTGGTTTGGTTTTTTTGTTCCAGCAAAAACGCCCCCTGATATTCGCCAAAAATTAGAAGTTGCTATCCTTCAATCCTTAAAGACAGATGTTGTTCGCGAGAGACTCGATACCATTGGCGCCACACCCTTACCAGGCTCAGCAGCAGACTTTCAAAAATGGTATTTAGGTGATGTAGCTCGCTGGGAGAGGCTTGTCAAGGAAGGCAAATTACAGCAATTGGACTGACCTAATTAAACTCCAAGGGTAATGCGGTGGAGTATTTCATTTCCTCCATCGCAAAACTTGAACTCACGTCAAGTAGGTCGGTATTGTTGATTAGTTTTTTATAAACCACATCATATGATTCGATACTTGAAACAACGACTTTCAGCAAATAGTCCACCTCTCCACTCATCCTATAAAACTCCAAAACTTCTGGAATTTCCATAATGACTTGCTGGAATTTCTTAAACCAGGCTTGAGTATGGTTATTGGTTTTAATTGACACAAAAACCGTGACCCCTAGCCCCATTTTTTTTGCATTAAGCAGGGCAACCCTTTTGTGAATAAAACCCTCTTTTTCGAGCCGCTGTATGCGTCGCCAACATGGGCTGATTGAGAGAGATACATTTTCAGCAATACGGGATATCGGGATTGATAAATCTTCTTGAAGTATCTTTAAGATTTGCAAATCAATTTTGTCTAACATATATAATTTAGAAAATATTTCTAATAATACTAGCAGATATTAGCAAATTTGCACTTATTTCTCTCAAATATTGCCTAATAATTCTAATATGAGCTCTACTCTTGAACATTTTCGGCATCCTGTTCTAAACCAGTTCATTGAGGAAGTAGAAAGATCATGCGAAATGGATGACTCCGCCAGGGAGCAGCTGTTGCATTCGAGCTTAAATCGTGCAATACAAAATTTAGACTGGTTAAAACCAGAGTTTCGAGTTACAAATAAAAATACCTACAGTAAATTCCTCGTATACGCAGATCAGGATGAACGTTTTTGTATTGTTTCTTTAGTTTGGGATTTTGGCCAAAAGAGCCCAGTTCATGCCCATCGGGCGTGGTGTGCGTATGGTGTAGCTCAGGGATCGTTGACTGAATCTTTGTATCTTTTTGATCCAGCATTTAAATCCGTGTATCAAAAAAGTACTGAAGTAAGAAATGAGGGTTATACAAGTTATGCATCAAAGGGGGTAGCCGATATACATCGATTGGAAAATACTCTCCCAGCCTCGGCAATATCGATCCATGTCTATGGCTTGGGAGAGAAAAAAATTAACACGGACATTAATCAAATTTTTTCGTAGAAAATATCACTTTTGCAAAAGGAATATCAATGAAAGCGCTAACATTAAAACAACATGGTGATTTAGATAGCCTGGAGTTTGTAAAGGACTTTCCAAATCCAGTGATTCAGGATGGGCATGTCATTATTAGGGTAAAAGCATCCTCTTTTAATTATCACGATGTATTTACTGTCAAAGGGATGCCAGGTATCAAAGTCCCTTTGCCAGTAATTATCGGTCTTGATATGGCCGGTGAGATTGTTGAGGTTGGTCCAAATGTTTCTGGTTGGAAAACTGGGGATCGGGTTTTAATCAACCCTCTGAACAAGACCAAAGGTCTCATGGGTGAAATGTTAAATGGTGGTATGGCTGAATTTTGTTTGGTTGATGCTAGTCAATTAATTAAAATGCCAGACAAAGTCTCTTTTGAAGAGGCGGCTTCTTTACCTGTTGCCTATGGCACTGCTCATCGTATGTTAGTAACTCACAATACTGTCAAAAAGGGTGACCGTGTTGTAATTCTCGGGGCTTCAGGGGGGGTTGGAACGGGGTGCGTTATTCTTGCAAAGAAACTGGGCGCTGAAGTGATCGCTTGTGCAAGTAGTGAGGATAAATTGGCGCGTTTAAAAGAGATTGGCGCTGATGAGGTTATCAACTATAAGAATGTAGACTTTTCAAAATGGGCAGTCGAAAAATATGGTAAGCCTCAGCGTCGAACATACGATGGTGGGGTCGATGTTGTAATTAACTTCACAGGTGGTGATACCTGGGTTCCTTCTCTACGATGTATAAAACGAGGGGGTAAATTATTAGTTTGTGGGGCAACCGCTGGGCATGATCCGAAAGAAGATTTGAGATACATTTGGAGTTTTGAGTTACAAATCATTGGCTCGAATAGTTTTTATATTGAAGATTTGAAATCTTTAATGGAAATGATATCCACTGGGCAAATAAAGCCTGTTATTGACAAAGTACTACCTCTGGAAGAGGCGCGTGAAGGGCTTCGATTAATTCGAGATCGAGAGGTGATTGGCAAAGTTGTTGTAACACCCTAATTATTTAAACATAAAGGTTCGCTATGTCCGCAAACAATACCCTTACTGCAGAACAAGTAGAGGAAAAGCTAAAACGTGGTCCATTTCACCAATGGCTGGGGTTGAAGGTCCTGTCACTTTCCGATGGTTATATAGAGATTCAGGCAACCTGGCGTGAGGAATGGGTTGTAAATCCTGAAAGGCGTTACACCCATGGTGGAATTTTGGCAGCATTAATTGATTTGACGGCTGATTGGGCTTTAGTTTCAAAAACAGGTCGCGGAGTACCAACCATTGATTTAAGGGTTGATTATCATCGTGCTGCTATGCCTGGAAATCTTGTGGCCAAAGGAAAAGTGATTAAATTTGGCAGTCAGTTTAGCGTTGCGGAAGCATCAATTTTTGATGAAGATGGCGCGCTATGCGCCAGTGGGCGCGGCGTTTATTCAACCGCCCCCCCACCGCCTCCCAAGTAGAAGATAATTCTTTTTTATGGGGCCCCCTGAATTATTTAATCTGGGAGATTTAATTCGTCGCGAATTAGATCCAAAGAAGATTAGCCTGATTGATTTAGGTGGCGAGATAACACCTCGGCAGTTTAGCTATGAGGATATTGATCTTCAATCAAATGCTGTTGCTAGGGGGCTAGACCGGTTAAATTTCCCCAAGGGTTCTAAGGTTGCCATTCTGTCTGCCAACCGTGCAGAATTTCTTTTTTCTTATTTTGGAATAATGCGGGCTGGTTATGTGGCCGTTCCCATTAATCATAAATTTCCAAAATCAATGATTGAATTTGTTTTACAAGATTCAGATTCGGTAATGGTTTTTTGTGACAAATCTCGGGCTGAATTAGTTCCTGCTAAATTTCCGACGATTATTTTTGATAAAAGCGGAAAAGATGGTTTTAATGACTTTATAAATTTAGGTGACTTTAAAGTCATACATCCTAAGCCAGAAGAGCTGGCGATGCTTTTATATACCTCGGGCTCAACAGGTAAGCCCAAGGGTGTCATGTTGTCCCATTCGAGCCATTTGTGGGTTGCCCGTACACGACTCGGAAAAAATGACTGGTCACATCATCGGTTTTTAATCGCTGCTCCTCTGTACCATATGAATGCTTTAGCTTTGGCAAAGCTATCAATTTATGCCCATGCCAGTATGGTATTACTGCCTCAATTTGATGCAAAAAATTATCTTTCAGCTATTAATGAATACGCCTGTACTTGGCTAACAGCAGTGCCGCCAATGATCGCTATGATGCTACAAGAGACAGAGTTGGTGAAAAAAACAAACTTTAGTTCGGTTGAATATATTCGAATGGGGTCTGCACCAGTTTCAAAAACCTTATTAGAATCAATTCAAACTGTTTTACCAAAAGCAAAAATAAGCAATGCATTTGGCACTACGGAGGGAAGTCCGGTAGCGTTTGGACCGCACCCTTTGGGGATAACAACCCCCCCAATGTCTGTTGGATATAGTCATCATGCAGTAAAACTGAGATTGGTAGATGGAAATAACAAAGATGCTAATAGGGGTGAGTTAGAGCTAAAGTCAGAAGGGCTAATGACCGGATATTACAAAGCGAATTTGCGTGTGCCCCCTTTAAAAAATCCTTTTACAGATGATGGTTACTACCGAACAGGGGACATATTTGAACGGGACGAAAATGGGTTTTACTATTTTGTTGGCAGAATCGATGACATGTTTGTCTCTGGTGGTGAAAATATTTATCCCGGAGAGGTTGAAAAGTTACTAGAATCTCACCCCTGTGTTCAACAAGCTGCAGTTATTCCGGTCGAGGACGCAATTAAGGGTCAAAAGCCAGCGGCATTTGTAGTTCTGAAGGAAAACACCTTGTGCAGCGCTGAGACCTTGAAACAATACTGTCTAGATAATGCCCCTGCGTATCAGCATCCCCGATGGATATGGTTAGTAGAAAATTTACCTCTAGCTTCAACGAATAAGATTGATAAAGTTGGATTGATGAGTGAGGCAAAAAATAGGATCATGCCGGCTATTTAGTGAATAAAAACCCGTCGGCTTCTCTGGATGCTGATATTAAAGCAACCATTAGGATAAATACCAATTCAGTTGAAGATTTCTAAATCCGACCAGCCGAGCCAAGCAGAATAGCGATATTCTGAAGGTGTAGAGACTAGACGGCACCCACCTAAGTAAGGAT
>JAYKJI010000167.1:0-3975 GCA_035285405.1 Snowella sp.
AGGTGGTGAGGATGTCAACGGCAAAATTTCCGTAAAGAGGTTGATTCCCATTGATTAATACGTCAAGTTCCCTGCCGTAAAGAATCCATAGATACTTGAGGCAATGATGATTACAGAATTAAATATCCGGTTAGAAGCCCCCGAAAAAACAACCAGAGAAATAAGGCTACGGAAGGAAGCTATCGACTGGCAATCGGCCGAGTTTAACCAGTGGATGACCAGAATCAAAGCCAGGCTAAATGCGATCGCTGGTAAGATCGAAGGGTTGGATGCTGCAAGGTAGTGCGATTTTGCCAGCAGCCGATGCGAGGGCAGCAATTATCAAGAAAAGTTACAAAAATCTCCTCTTACTATTTCTATATAGTCAAATTAATAGACAATAAAACTTAGAGATAGATAAGTTTCAAGTGCAAACTTAACTGTGAAGAGCAATGGGTGACAAAATTATCAGATGGTCATACCCATTAATTAGAGGAGGCGGAACTGATGTCGCTGACAATTTTAGGTTCGGGAAATCGTGATGTGGACAGGGACATGGGGAGCATCTCACCTTTGTAACCCCTAAATCAGGTTTTTATGTCAAGCTATTTTGAAAGCCTTGCTAGAAACCAGTTTTGGGGATAAGTATAATTACTCACTTGCATAAATGAGATGCTCCCGTGGACATGCGGACAGTCTTAATCTGGTTCTTCGGTTTGTCTTAATGGAGTAAAGACATTAGACATCTCCAAAAATTATAACCCAATCACAGCTTGCTTTTAGCCCATGTACTAACTAAATAGTTCGATAGCTGGGATGTATATCTATCGTTGCTAATTCAATTTCACTGAAAAAATATGAGGCAATTAAAATCATTTTTATTTGGGTAGATTCCTTAGCTAGAAAGACTTTTGGTCTTAAGATAATATTAGTCCGAGGTCTATTAAGAAAGAGAGAATTGGTGATTTTCTCAAAAATTATCCCAATGTCCATAACATCCATGTAGCTAACCCTGGAGAACAGGGTGAGTCCTACGCTTAAAAATTAAGGAGAACTTTGATCATGGCAACTTTAACAGAAATTTCTGGTAATAATCAAGCTTTGAATCGCTCTCAATTAAAAGCCGATAAAGGATTAGTTCGTGAAATTCAAGTCAAACTCAGAAACTTAGGACTATATCCAGGAGGACAGTGGATAGATGGATGTTTAGGCACAACGAATAGTTATACATGGAATGGACTGAAAGAATTTTGTCATGCAGTCGAACTTCCAGATCTTCCTTCAGACACGATTGCTCTAAATGCTGAAATTGCTAAAAAGCTATTAGATACAAAACAACTTCCTTTCATTTTAGAACAAGCCAAAGATGCTGCTTTTATCCTTCAGAAATTGACTAACATTCAACAACACACTTCCATCTTAGTGGATGTTGGTGCAAATGAAGCGTTCGTCAGCCGTACCGCTCAAAATTCACCCTTTAGTAGTGAAATTAGTAACTACCCTCAATACATAACCCAAAAACCGGATGGTATATCGATTATTTCTGGTGGCAATAGTGCGATATCTTCGGATTATCCTAATCGAGGACTATTACCCAACATTGATTCATCTGGGTTGAATTTTTTACCCAGCTATATTGCCCATGCCTGTGTCTGTATTGGGAATTTTGGCGATGGTATAAACCCAATTAAAACCCATTGGCTAGGAAAAAATGCGTTAGCTCCTGTTCAATTCCTCAGTGCTACTAAATTTATTGGTGTTCTCAATGCTATCTCTCAAATTAATAGCAATTTTCCCACCGTTGACGTTGATAATTGTGTGATTGAGCCTTCCTCCTCTTCCAAACTTCGTTTTTATGACTTGGTTGCTAATGTGGTTTCCTATAAAAAAGATATCGAAGGAAATATTGGATATTCCAATCAAGTAGGAGCTTTATTTAAACGGTTTACTCGGCGACAAGATCTAGAGTCTTGGATTCAAGCCCAAACAGGAAACGGAAATTTGGAATTTCGAGGAGCCTATGGATTGCCCTCTCTCATTGCTGATCCCAAAATCAAAGATACTACCAGTGGTGCAACCGTTCTTAGCTCAACGGCTCAGGGTAATTCGGGCAATAACCATATCTCTGCCTATGATTTAACCCGACTCATTTCAATGCTGGGTTGGCATTTGCATTTAACCTCTAATACACGACTGCCTAGCGCACAGTGGATCAGCTTAGAAAGCGTTGTCCGAGCTATGGGTAATGATATTGCTCGTTATGTTGATGTTGCCCTAGAAACCTTAGGGGTGATCAATGTTATTAGCGAACCCGTCGTCATTTCTAAAACTGGTTGGGGTAACAGTGCTTTCACCTATGTTGCTTTGGTGAAGTTTGTTGATCGCCGTTTACAACCAGCTAAGTTACGCACTTTTGCTATGGCTCTATGGACTCCTGATGGTTCATCGGAAGATCGAGATACCCACATGGCAGTCGCAGTGACGGAAATTGTACGACGAATTCTAACTGAAGAATTGGTTTGAAACTCTAAAAATTACAAAAGGAGGATACTTATCATGGCATTACCAGTTTTGAAACGAGGATCAACAGGGGAAGTTGTTGAGCGTTGGCAGCAATTTCTCATAGGTCATGGTTTTCCTGATTTAGTGGCTGATGGTAAATTTGGTCAAGCCACTGAAGATGCCACGAAAAAATATCAACTCTCTAAAGGACTAAAAGATGATGGTATCATTGGCAGCAAAACCTATGCCAAGGCTCTAGAAGATGGGTTTGATGGTGTGGAGTACGATGCTGATTTTCCGCCTAAACCCGTTTTTCCAGCAGTGGTTAGCTTATCGGAGCGACAACAGCTTTTTGGTAAGTTTGACTATGTTTCCGATCCAACTCCTAACAATCCCGAACACATCAAAATTCTGGGAAATTGGGTTCAAGAAAATATTTTAGAAGTAGAGCTTCCCGATTTTCAGAATATTCATGATGCACCTAGTAATGGGAAAATGGAGTTTCACCGTCTTGCCGCCCCACAGTTACAAGGACTCTGGAAAGTTTGGCAATCTAAAGACCTACTAAAACTTATTCTAACTTTCGACGGTAGCTTTGTACCGCGTTTTATTCGTGGTAGTCGCACCGTCTTAAGCAACCACGCTTTTGGTTCTGCTTTTGATATTAATTACGAATGGAATAAACTGGCACATACTCCAGCTTTGGTGGAAGAAAAGGGTTCAGTCCGACGGTTGGTTCCTATTGCCAACGAATACGGATTTTACTGGGGAGGTCATTTCAACAGTCGTAAAGATGGGATGCACTTTGAGGTTGCCAAAATTCTATCTAGTGGAGAACTCGAAGCTCTCAAAACCAAGTATGAACTTTAATTCATCAATCTAACTTAAACGAATTTAGGAGCAAAGTTATGAGTATTCCAGGAATTGATCTATCTAGCTATCAAAACCCTGTTAATTGGGCTAACCTTGCTGAATGCGGCATCAAATTTGCCTTTCTTAAAGCGACTGAAGGTGTAACCTGGAAAGATCCGACCTTTACTGATAAATGGAAACAAGCAAAATCTGTCGGTATTTTACGAGGAGCCTATCACTTTTTCCGTCCTAACAAAGATGCAAGTGAACAGGCCGACAATTTTCTTAATTCACTGAATGCAGTTGGAGGATTAGAAGCTAATGATCTACCTCCTGTCTTGGATACTGAAGCCAACAATAGTGTTGGCTCATCTGTTATTAAGTCGCGGTGTTTGGAATGGCTCAAAATTGTCGAACAAAAAACTGGACGAAAACCCATTCTTTATACTTATCCTAGTTTCTGGAACGGATTAGGATCAACTCCTGAATTTAAAGCGTATCCGCTTTGGATTGCTCATTATCGACTAGGAAGACCTGATATTCCAGGGGCTTGGACTACTTGTTATTTTTGGCAATATACCGACCAAGGCAGGATTAAAGGAATTTCTGACTATGTCGATCTTAACTGGTTTAATGGAGAGT
>JAYKJI010000168.1:0-23001 GCA_035285405.1 Snowella sp.
TAGATTAAACAAAATTCGTATTTTGACTTCTCATCATAAGTATAAGTTATCTCTGCTTTTTCAGTTTATACTTCCCTAACCCACATTTCTTTCGTTTTTTGACTTTTTCAGCAAGCCCTAATTAAGAATAGCAAGCTCAATCCAGCAAACATCAGATAATGACCAGGGGCGATCACCTGATAAAACTTAGTAAACTTATCTATTGAATGGAGCTAAGGAGACTCGAACTCCTGACCCCTGCAATGCCATTGCAGTGCTCTACCAACTGAGCTATAACCCCGTTAAGTCTGTTCCCCATATTGCCTTATCATAAGCATGGTTGTCAAGCCGTAAGCTAAATAATTTTCAAACGGTCTTGACCTAGGAGCGCGAGAGGGGCGATCGCTGGCCAAGCTCTTAACTAATAGGGAAGCTGAGTAATGTAGGTTAAACAGTGGCCCATGAGAAAATAGACAACTAGGGTAGCCGCAGCGGCCAAAGCGACTAACGTTCCCGCCAACATCAGCGAAAATTCCTGTTCTTCGACTGCCTGCTGCATCAGATGTAGCGACCAAGCGACCAAAGCCACATCAAAAATGAGAATAGGCACTAACATATATTAAAAATTGTTAACTTTATTTCTATAATAATACAATTTATGAAGCTGGCAAGGGCCAAATTCCACAACTTAAGCTTTTCTCAAGATTGTGATCGGTCTTGAACTGCTTGTCCTGAACTGATCCCATCGTCTGGCCCTGTCAAAATATTTCAACGAAGCCTTAACCGTCAACTTGTTTAATAACGTTTCTGTAATGAAGGACTGTTACCCCTGATTAATCCATTATGCTGGGAAGAGTCGGACAACTCACAAACTCACTGCCGACTGAATAACCTTAATAAACAAACAAAAAGAGCCGCCCTATGACAGTTTTGGCAATTGCGGCATTTTTACAGGGTATTTTAGGCGCATCTAGTATGGCTTTAGGTGCGTCTCTTGCGGTGGCCTGGCAGCCCAGTCGTAAATTTTCGGCAGCCATCATGGCCTTTGGCAGTGGCACCTTGATTGCGGCGATCGCCTTTGAAATTGCGGTTAAGGTCTATCGAGAAACCAACTTTGGCATCTTAATGGTGGGTTTTTTATTTGGAGGCGTACTTTTTACCAACCTCAGTAAATACATTGACGAAAAAGGGGGATTTTTACGGAAACCCGCGTCTAGTCGTCGTTACATTGTCGAACATAATATTTATAATTCCCAAGAACTGGTAGAACATCTTGCCCATAGTGAGGTCATGCAAGCTTTACCAGAGCAAGAAAGGCACGTCTTAGCCAGTCTTTTGACCCCCCACTATGTCCATCCCCAGGAAATACTTTGTCAAGAGGGAGATAGCGGTGATTATTTTTACCTCATTGCCGAGGGTGAAGCCGATGTCTATAAGGGCAATCTCTGGATTAATCGTCTGGGAGCCGGGGAGATTTTTGGAGAAATGTCTTTGTTAACGGAAGAACCCCGTTCGGCAACCGTGATTGCGGCGACAGGCATGGAACTCTATCGACTGGATCGACGCAATTTTAGTGAGATTCTAACGAGATCGCCCCATCTTGCTCTGGCTCTGAGTCGCACCTTAGCCCGTCGTTTGCGGCTGGCCGTTGAATCTCAACAACTGGCAAGGACAGAGTTTCTGCATACCCCTTCTTCCCTAGAACCCTTAAGCTCAGAGGACGTAAAACCCCTTGAAAACCTAGTCAAACGCTCGGCTCCCATGGCCATTTTAGTGGGAACGCTACTGGATAATATTCCTGAGGCTACCGTGATCGGCATGAATGTCAATTTGCATCAATGGGGAGGAGCCTTTTTATTTGCTGTTTTTATCTCTAATTTTCCCGAAGCTCTCTCCAGTGCCTTTGGTATGAAACAAGCTGGCATTTCTAATCAGCGTATTTTAACCCTCTGGTTTGGAGTGGTATTTCTGAGCGGGCTAATGGCGATCGCGGGCTACTGTATTCGTGGCGGCAGTTCTCAGATGGTGGTGGCCATCGCAGAGGCGATCGCCGGAGGAGGGATTTTAGCCATGTTAGCTAGTACTATGATGCCCGAAGCTTACGAATTGGGAGGCAGTTCAGTTTCCTACGCCACAATTATTGGCTTTCTCGCTGGCTTTTTGATCTCGACTACCGGATTTTAGCTGGGGAGCATGGAATCAGCAGCTAACTCTTTTTCTAATTCTGCTCTTACCTGGGGAAAGCTATTAACCGTTCGTGCTAAGTTTTCTCCATCATAGGAATTCAGTTGAAACTCCAACTTGACCACATAGTCTAATAGAGGGTTAAAAGCGTAGTCTTCCGACCAAACTCTTAATCGTTTTGTAAACTCACGCAAATCTCGCATAATCATAGTTTGCCGAAGTTTAGGCCAAGTCGTGTCTTCTTCCCTGATTAATTGGGTGAGCAGTTCTGATAGATTTTTAGGACTATTCGGGGTTTCCTGGGTATCGGGTGAGTCCTCCTGGGGGGCAGATATGATCGCAATGGCCGGACTTATGGGCTCAGTGGAGGCAGGAGCAGAAGATTGGGAGGGGAATCTTAGGGGCAGTACTTCTTTTAGGGCTTGTACCAAATCCGATTGAAAAAGGGGCTTGCGTAGAAAACCTTGGCAATATTCCTGAAGTTGATATTGAGTATCCAACATTAAAGAAGCTGTCAAAATAATAATCGGAATGGCTTGGGTTTCTGGATCTTTGCGTAAACAAAGGGTTGCTTCTTGACCATCTAAATTGGGCATTAAGATATCCATAATGATCAGATCCGGTTGGTGAATCTTTGCCATATGAATAGCCTCAAACCCATCACTAGCTTCGATGATTTGATGATCCGTTCCTTCAAAAAAACTCCGAACCAAATGACGATTGGACTTCACATCATCAACCACTAAAATCTTTGAAGTGGCAAATTGTTTTAGGTTCGTATCTCGTTGAGTTTTGATCAATTTGGGAACTTCTTCTTCTATTTGGATGGAAGGAAAAACTAGCGTGAAAGTACTACCCCGATTTAAAGTACTCTTGAGTTCAATATATCCCCCCAGCATTTCTGTTAAACGACGGGTAATGGTTAGCCCTAAACCCGTTCCACCATATTTACGAGTACTTTGTCCTTCACTTTGGGTAAAAACATCAAAAATACGTTCTTGCTCTTCCTCAGCAATGCCAATTCCTGTATCTTCTACTTTTAAAAGAAGTTCTATTTTTTGGTTGTTGGGGCGATCGCTGGCGACACTAATGCGAACATAACCTTGGTTTGTAAACTTAATTGCATTACCGACCACATTAAATAAAATCTGTCTGAGGCGGACTTCATCAAAGGCAATCATCGGAGGAACTTTTTCGTCAATCTTGGTAAAAAGTTGGAGTCCTTTTTCTTTCGCTTTTTCGGAAAAAATCTGCTGGATTTCATAAACCAATTGACGAATATCCACGCCTTCATAGCTGAGTTGTAGTTTTCCGGCTTCAATCTTAGAAAGATCAAGGATATCATTAATTAAAGCCATCAAGGTTTTGCCACTGGAACGAATGGCTTCTAGGTAACTGTGGGCGCGGCCATCGGTAGTGATACCCTGTAAAAGATCAGAAAAACCGAGGATAGCATTCATGGGAGTCCGAATTTCATGACTCATATTGGCTAAAAATTCACTCTTGGTACGATTCGCACTTTCCGCCGCTTCTTTAGCCTGACGGAGTTCTTCCTCGGCCTGCTTTTTAGCTGTAATGTCGGTAATCGTTCCCACCATGCGATGGGGAGCATCAGTGGCCTCTCGTAAACATTTGCCCTTGGCTGCAATCCAGAGATAGTGACCGTCCCGATGTTGCATTCGGTGTGTATGTTCGTAGAGTTCGGTGTCTCCTCTTAAATGAGCGTGGACAGCTTGTTGCGCGGAATCTAAATCGTCAGGATGCAGTTTTTCTGACCAGGTAGAGAGAAGATTGGGTAAATGATTGGGTTCGTAGCCCAGAATTTTGAACCAAACGGGAGAATAGTAAACAATATTTGTACTTAAATCCCAGTCCCAGATTCCATCGTTAGTGCCCGATACGGCTAGGTCGTAACGTTCTTCACTGCGCTCTAATTCTTTAGTATTTTCTTGAATCTTTTCAGCCATACGGTCAAAGGCTGCCGATATCTGGGCAATTTCATCGGAACCGGATAACTGGGCGCGATCGCCTAATTGGCCAGCCGCAAGACTATTGCTAGTAGCCACCAGATGGGCAACTCGACGGGTTAGGGTAAACTCAAAAAAGAACCACAAACCGATACAAAACAAGGTCAACATTCCCGCAAATAGCAGGGAACGTCTGAGGGAGTCATTATAGGCCTCTTTTTTGGCCTGGGTGAGATCATGCTCTAAAAAAAGAATCCCCACCCTGGAAGGACGCAGTTCACCTGGTAGGGCTTTGAGCAGAACTGGATAAATGGCAATCAGTTTATCCTTATCGGGGGAAAGCCATACTTGCCCAGCCATGCTCTGTCGGACGGCCGCTAGTTGTGCTTCGTAGGGTTGAGCCAGGGTTTTTTCGAGGGGCAGCCCCCGCAATTCGTAATAATCAGATAATAAAACTGAATTGCGATCGTCAAAGAGCAGTACTAAATCCAAGTCAGGATCACTGCCCACTTGACTGATGATAATTTCTGCCTGTTCATTGTCGGCTCGACGGTAGAGATACTCTAATATACCGGCCGTTCGACTGGCTGAAATTCTGACCGCATTTTGGGTACTGGTTTCAGTCTTTTGATAGGTTGCTGTGATTTCTTGCTGGAAGGATACTAGCCCCAACAAACTACCACACAAAATTAAAATGCTAGGAATGGAGAATCTGAGCGGGAAGGGAAATCTTTCCATTGAGATTAATGTCTTGGCAGGCTCTAAAAGATTTAACCACTCTAGGGTTGGGCATTTTTTATAAAATGATCATCTAAAATGGTTGCTGGATCGATCTCCTTAGGCAGTAATTTATTTGTCACCATAATATCGACTAATTTCCGCATCGCGTTAATTAAGGACGGATCACTTTGATCCAGAAGTTTCTGATTTTCGGCGAGGTTGGGTTGACGCAATCCCTTAAAGGCATTGAGAATTTGCTCTGGTGTCACTTTGGTACGGGGGGCAATCCGACGGGCGGCATCCTGGGGATTTTTTTCTAAATAATCTAAGGCTCGAAAGCGGCCATTGACTAGCGTTTGAATCGTATTCTCCGAATTGGCGATCGCCTCTTCTTTGACGACTAGGGTATCGACGATTTCCCCTGGAATTTGGCTACTATCAAATAAAAGTTTGGCTCCGGCTGCTAATAATTTCACCCTGGCGGGGCCAAAGGTGACAACGGCATCCACTTTGCCTTCTTTATAGGCCCGTTCATGTTCAGTCAGTTCGAGGGAGACAATTTTAATGTCCTTGGGAGTCATGCCATTTTTTTCGAGGGCACGGGCAATAAAAAAAGCCCCCAGGGCGGTCGCTTCTACTCCGACTCGTTTACCCTTCAAGGCTTTGATATTAGCAATGTCGGGTTTCCCCAAAATCACATCTCCCCCCTCGGAAATATCCATAATGGCAATAATATGAATGTTCTCTTGGGTAGCGGCTAACACTAAGGCCTGATCAATGGAGAGACCGGCCCCTTCGATATCGCCGTTGCGGTAGGCTCGCACTTCCTCTGTGCCTGAGGGATAATCTACTAATTGAATGGGAGCATCGCCATAATATTTTAAGTCTCTGGCTAGATAAAGGGTTTCATAGCCTGGCCAAAGATTCGTGCCAATGCGGAGCGGTAAAGTGGTTTGATTGGTGCAATTGCTCAAGGCGATCGCTAAAATTCCGGCTAGTATGCTCAGGCTAAAATATTGCCTACCTTTTGTTTGCCAAGCCTTTAAGGTCTGCTGGAGATTGAGTTGCCCATTCTGCCACTTGAAGAAAAAATTCATGGTTTCTCCTTGAGAATATTGTCAATCCATTACTTTATTCTTTTTAACTTATAGTAACGCCTAGATTTGTTTAGATTCGTTGAGATTTGTTATCACATTGCTATTGGGAAATTAAGTTTGAGTGTTGAGGGCAAGCGCACGTAAATTTTGACAACGAATGAGTTCCGTAAAGCTTAGACTAGAGCGTTGTTCAATTTGGGCGGTATTTTTAATGGCCGACAGTAACAACTTTGCCGCCAGGGCTGGTTCGTAACCCCGTCTTTCGGCTACCTTAATTGCACTGGCATCCGCTTCTATTTCCCGTTCATTACTGCGATAATTGTTCCAAATCTGTTGCGCGGCGATCGCAGTTAATCCCCCAGCAATTACCATTCCCACCGCATCCCTTTGCCAAAGTTGTAGCCCCACGCCAGCCACCCCAGCCAGGGTCAAACCTTGGTAAATATCGGGTTTAAACCAACGAATTTGCACCAAATAACAGACTGTACTCAATAGTAATAAATCTCGTTCTCCCAGAGATAGATCGGCCCAAAGATTAAAATTGATAGCAATCAAGCGATCGCCCCGTTGCCAAGGTTTAGGAAAAGCAGCGTCAATCACCCGTGACTGTTTAGGTTTGCTGACAATTTTCGTTAACATCCGGCCAGAGGCGGGCATAAGTTCCGTTAAACGGCGTATTTCGGATTCAACATCCAGCATGATGGGACAACCCACAGGGGAAGTTTAAGATAGTTAAGGTCAAGATTAGCAAAATTTCGTCCTACCTATGAACCGATTTTATCCCCTGATCGGTCAAGTCCAAGCTGTCGAACTGCTCCAACAGGCGATCGCCCATAACCGTGTTGCACCGGCCTATCTCTTTGCTGGCCCCCTGGGAGTCGGAAAACGCTTAGCGGCAAAGGCCTTTGCTGAGGAACTGTTGGCCTGGAATTTATCGGCAGAGGAACAGGAACGGGTTAAAAAACGCTTTTTTGCGGGTAATCATCCCGATCTGCTCTGGATTGAACCCACCTATCAGCATCAAGGTAAATTATTAACTGCTCAGGAAGCCGAAAGTAGTGGTCTCAAACGGAAGGCTCCTCCCCTGATTCGTATTGAACAAGTCCGAGAAATTAATCAATTTTTAAGTCGTCCTCCCCTGGAAGCAGAACGGGCGGTCATTATTATTGAAGAAGCCCAGGCCATGAATGAAGGGGCTGCCAATGCCTTACTGAAAACCCTAGAAGAGCCAGGACGAGCAACTTTAATTCTTCTGGCTCCCAGTGTGGATTCCTTGCTGCCCACCTTGGTTTCCCGTTGTCAACGTATTCCTTTTTATCGGCTCTCTGAGGATGATCTGGAACTCGTATTAGGACGTATTGGTGAAACAGCCGTGTTAGCCTATCCCGAATTGTTGGCGATCGCCCAGGGCAGTCCGGGTGCCGCTCTCTACGCCTATGAACAACTGCAAGCCATTCCCTTTGAACTAAGACAGCAATTAAATCAAGTGCCCCAATCTCCCCTAGAAGCTCTTAATCTTGCCAAGGTGATCGACAAAAACCTAGATACACAACTGCAACTCTGGCTGATTGATTATTTACAAAATCGTTATTGGCAATCAGAAAAACAGCAGCATTTGTTAGAAATTCTAGAAAAAGCCCGCAAACATTTGACGGCCTATGTACAACCTCGTTTAGTCTGGGAATGTACTTTGCTCAGTTTAACCCCACATTCTGTACGTAACATAGAGAAACTAAAATAATACGAATTAATTTAAATTGGCAAAAATGCTTTCATGCAACGCTTTCAATGATTACAAACTGTTGAGCATTCAAGACACACCTCGTTTAGTAGTGCAAAACACCTTGTTTTTGTGCTGTATTAGCTTTTTTCATTTTCTATATCTAATATTTTGGAAGTCAACAATACCTATATATCTCTTTTTTACTTTAGGAAATAATTTTAAATCTCAAATCTTACAGCCCTTGCTCAACAAAGATTCTGTCGTTATTTCTGAGTATAAATAAAATGTTTGTTTCCTCTGATTATTTGATAAAACCTGGATTAATAGACTTCATCATGGGAGCCAATCGCTAACAGTAAAATTTCTTCTTTTAAGACGAGCTTTAAAGACAGCAGAACCGACTCCTTGAATTTGATCGCCGATAATTTTGCCGTTTTGTAGATCATTGCGAATGCTACGATAACGTTTGGCGAGGCTACGAAGTCGGGATTTAAATTCATCAGAAAAGAATATTTGAATCGGTGATTTTTCAGACATCAATTCCATCCCATAATTCAGAAATAGGATAAATTTTTCCTTCTTGAATTTGTTGCAAACTATTACGAAGGCTGGCGAAAATTAGTTCATTGGGTTCGTCGTCAGGGGATGGGGTGATAAGGTTGTGGGTAATTAAGAGTTGATAGAAGTCATCAATATTCATAGTGGTTAGTTGGGCTGCTTGTTCAAGGGTTAGGCGTTGTTTTTGATAGAGCATTAAGGCAATTTCTCGAAGCATTTCGGCTTCGGTCATTTGAGTAATTTGTAAAAGTTCTTGAGAAAGTGTGATAGTCATAATAATTAGGGATAGTTAAAATGGATAGGCAAAACATCAACAGCGATCGCCTTTAACGTTTTTTTGTTTGTAATCGTTAATATCAAAAATATATTAAAGTGATTGGGTAACAATAAAACGAATTTCCTGTATAAATTGACTTGGTGTTTGAATAATCAATCCACTTTTGTTAGCAACAATACTATTAAAATCTTTTGTATTTAGACTTAAAATTCTATCTACTTTTGCGGCGATCGCGGCTGCAAGAATAGGAGCATCTTTTGGTTCAATGATAGATTGCCATTTTTCAGCCTCTTGAAGTAAAGGATCGGCCACAATTTCTGGCTTCGTAGCAGTCAAAATATTTCTAAAAATAGGTAATGACTTGATCAGTTTTTTCGTGATATTGCGATCGCACTCGACTAGGACTTGTTCAGAAACAACTATTTTAAAAAGACCGATTTCTGCCATCACAATCACAGCATGACTTGCACCACGATTAGAACCACAGGCAGCAATCAGAACGCTGGAGTCGAGAAAAATTCTACGCATGATTTTGACGTTCTTGCCAAAGGGCTTGACGTTCCTGTTGCAAACCTTCTAATAATTCATCAAGTGTAACTTGATTTTCTTCCATTAGCTCAACAAATTGCTGAGTGAGGGCTTCAACTTGAGGTGGTCGAGCCGTCAGGAAAATAAGATCGCCAATTTGAATTAGGTTAAGGGTATCGCCTTCATGGGTTTGAAGGGTATTAAGGACTTCGGGGGGAATGGTAATTTGTCCTTGATTTTGTATCTGAAGTGAACAGATATTAACGGAGGAACTAGGGGTTTCGATGACGTTCATAAGTTCAATTTAATAGTTTAGTGAACAAGTTGTTTAAAATTTAAGAGGGATAGGCGAAAACATCAACTGCGATAACTATTAATCATTGTTTTTATACTCCTCAAATTCTTCTAAGGGAGCATCAAAGTCTTCGGCGAGAGGCAAAACAAAAGTTCCTTTCATTGATCCTGCTAATGGCTTTTTAGATGTATTTAGGAATTTGTTGATTAAATATTCAGCATAGTGTCAAAGCGCAATTTTTAAGTCATCGTGAAAATTTTCGTGAATATTCAAAACAAAAATCAAGATTTAGATGATCATTTCAATTGCTCAATTCTTTAGAAATAATTAATTAATATCAAGTTCATGTAATAGCTCGATCCGTTCAAATACTATTTTCCTTAAATTACGACCACTGCTATTATGCCATCTCAAGTCTGATTTTATTTCTCCAATACGGCTAAGAAGCTTTTGCCCAGTATTAACTTCTTGAACATTAGGATATTTAGTTTTTAAAAGAGATTCAATAAATGATTCGTATTGAGTAATTAATTCTTGTTCTTTTTCTGCATTATCAGTAAAAATAATTAAATAGGAAATTATGTTGATTAAGATAACAACATAAAACTCCATATCTTCATTTTTTAATATTTCTGATTGAACAATAAAATTAATAACTTGCTGTGATAACTTAGGATTTTGCTTATATTCTCTGTAAAGAGTTTCATTGTAGTGTCTCAATGTCAAGAGGGTTATCAAAATCGGAGTCAGAATAAAGCTATTATGAGGAATAGAGGACAATACTAATTTTATTCTTGTTATTAAGAAATTAATATCTCTTAACTTGAAATTAAACGTATTTGCCATAAATAGCGTAAAACTAATTAGCTCATCTTGTTGATCGCCTCCGTTTCTTCTTTCATTATAATAATCATCAATAAATAAACTTGTAAATTGTTTTTTAATGTATTTTTTAAGATCAGGCTCTTTTAAAGAATAATCTAAATCAACAAAACGATTCAGATATTTTTTAGCATCAAACTCATTCCCATAAACGGCACGAATGCTATGAGCAAGCTGTTCTGTATCTGTTGATAAGATAAAAACTAATCGTTCAACACTAAATAAATGCTTGATTCTTTCGAGTAATTCAATGGCATAAGTCGGACGACAGCGATCTAATTCATCAATAAAGATAATTAGATTATGTTGTTGCTCTGGTAATTTATCCAGCACCTTTTTAATTACATCTTTAAATTGTGTAATTGCTTGAGACTTTTCATTGAATTTATCTATTAAATCTCCAGTAATTTCTCCAAATAAATCACTAAAAATTTTTTCATAATCTTTTTCAATATCTAAAATACCAGCCGTAGCTAATTTTGCTCCTGCCATAGCAGATCGTTTTAATAGTTTAGGCACTAACTTTTGTTTAAAATCATTCCATACTTTATGCTTAAAATATCCGTCATCCAAGGATTGTACCCATTTATCCAGTGTAGATATTAAAGCAATAAGAGGGTCTTCCGCAAAGTCTGTTTCCCAAGCATTAAAGAAAATTACTTTTAAACCTTTGTTTTCTAGATAATCACGCCATAACTCAACAAAGGTTGTCTTACCTGTCCCCCAAGGAGCATTAACTGCCAAAACCAGAGACGAATTAACATTTTCAATAATCGGACTTAATATCTCTATTTCTTTGTCACGCTCCAAGAGGTCTTGCGTATATTTCATTTTAAGGTCAATACCCATATTAACTCCTTATTTATTGTATATTTGTTGATTTTTTAAGACTCGGCAGAGAGCAGTAAAAGTTGGGATTTATTAGACTGAATAGGTTTAATTTGAGACTCTCTAACCTCAACAGTGATACCTGAAATCGGAATACCAAAACCCTCTAGGCTATAGCCGTCTTCCTGTCCTTTTGGCATAGAGTAATGTTCAATAACCATAGCAACATCGCCTTTTTTTAGATTATATTCAGGCAAGTCTTGAGTTAAAGTAACTTCTGTATAAAGTTCAATCATTTTATCCTCCTGAGTCTTGGCACTAAGGTAACAAATCGTGTTTCCGTTGGGGTTTTAATCCAAACAGTTGTAACAGCTAAAACAACTCCATTAATACCGATAATTTCTCCATCAATCTCATACTTTTGTCCAAACTCATTGTTAAAGCTTGGTGTTGCCTCTAAGGGTAAAATCTGAGTTTTAATATCTTCAGCTAACTGTTGCCAATTTTCTAGGGTATAACCTGCTTTGGCCAAAAATAGAGATTTATCATCTTTTGGCAATCGAACTAACAAATATTTAGTTAGTTTAGCTTTTGGAATGATCGCATTTTGGTCTAAATAGGGCATACATTAACTGCAAATTATTATAGATCCAAAATGGGAAAAGAGTGGGCCGAAACCCGCCCTTCCATATTACCGAAAATTAATCAATTAAGGAGCTAACGCATTACCGCGTAACAAACTCCCAATCGTTTTTGCTGTAATCTTCATTTGCACCAACGGATTCGCAGGCACAACCGTTTTATACAGATAACTATCAAACGTTAAACGTTGAACATCAATATCGGCACACATTTCCACAAACGCCTCGCGGGTCGCATCCGTGCGATAGAAAACCCGTTGCAGAATGTCTAACACCAGATAGGTAATGCCATACCGCTTATCCCATTCCTTGATGTAGGTTTTGAGATCAGCCTCCGTTGGAATCCGTTGACCATTGTTACTGGTGGCGACAATCGTTTCCGCACACATCCGCGCCGACTTGGCCGCAAAATAAATGCCTTCACCCGAAGATTTGGTGACAGTTCCCGCCGCATCACCCACCAGGGCCACACGACCCACTACCCGACGAGGACGGGGATGTTCGGGGATAGGATGGGCTTCCACCTTGATGATTTGGCCGCCTTCTAGTTTTTTGGCTGCCCGCTCACGGATACCACGCTGGAGGTCTTTGATTTTTGCCTTGTTGACCTTCATGGTTCCCGTACCCACCGCAACGTGGTCGTATTTTGGGAAAACCCAAGCGTAAAAGTCGGGAGAAACATCATCACCGACATACATTTCTGCTAGGTCTTCGTAGTAGGCCATCTTGTCTTCAGGTAAACGAATGCGTTCCTGAAAAGCGATCGCATAATTATAGTCACCCGCATCAATGGCTTTAGCAATACGAGAATTAGCCCCATCCGCACCGATCACCAGATCCACATTTAGAGACTTCATTTCCCCGTTTGTAGAACCATTGCTGTGGTCAGCATAGTGCAAGGTATAGGGATCAGTATCATTGTTAGGAATATCGAGCTGATAGACCGTGCCGTTAATTACCTTCGTGCCTAACTTTTCAGCGCGATCGCGGAGAAACCCATCTAAAACTTCCCGACGGCACATTCCAATATACTCATCAGGATTGAGGGTCTGACCGATATTCACCTCAATATTGGAAGGCGAGATCATCTTCATTTTCCGAACCTGACGGTCAATAATCTCAGGAGGAAGCTCGAACTCACTGACCATACAGAGGGGAATAGCACCACCGCAGGGTTTGGCGTTGTCTAGTTTGCGCTCAAACAGGTAGGTTTCAATTCCCGCTTTGACTAAAATTTCGGCTGCGGAAGAACCAGCGGGGCCTCCTCCGACAACTGCTACCCGTAGTACCAAAGTCTTTCTCCTAAATTCTCTTAAAATCGTGAGTGAGTACGAATCGCATGGTATCACAGCTTTCTAGTGGAAAGAAAGGCGATCGCGCCTCTAACCTTGAGATTGCAATAGAGCTTAACAACTTTGTTACATTACTTTACAAAACTCGAAAAAAGATAAGGCGATCGCCATTGAGATTAGGATGTATTCCCTCAAGCAAAATTGACTTCTCCCCCGATAGACACTGAAAAACGTACCATACCTATGCCATTACAATGACTTGACTGAGTTGGGTCATCTCTATAAAATAGGGTGTCATAGGGCAAAAGAATATGCTCGTAATAGAGCCAATCCTTGTTGAATTCTTTTTTGCAAAATTGACTTGCTTAATTCCCTGAAACAATTATTGAGCTAAAATGTTAAGTCCCGATCAAGCAATTACTTTCAGTTTTTGGGAAGCAGGCTGTTTAATTTGGCTGGGAGCAAAAGATTTAGGAGGTCTTTCCTACAGTGAATTTTGCCATCTTCTGTGGGGAGAGGATTTAGAAAAACTTCGAGATTATATTGTTAATAAAAAAGCGTTTATTCCCCTCGATCTTTATCAGGATGATGGCTATCGAGTACTAGTGAAAATGGGAGAATTGAGTCCCCAAGAACAGGAAGAGTGGGTAGCTCGTGTTCGCTGGTATGTAGATTTAAGTGGTGGCCAATTAGTTGTTTCAGGTGTTGCTGATGAAGTGGAAGATGCTTTTTTAGAAATGCTGATTGCCTCTGATACGTCAGACGTTAGCAACGCCTTCCAATGTTATATCGAAGTTCCCCCTGGCCTATATCAAGTAGAAATTTATAGTTTCGCACCAGGAGATTTATCCACTGCTTGGCAACAAATTGTTGGTGATGGCTTTTTTCCCGTCAGTCCAGGGATAGAACCGGAAGCTTTGTCCGCCTATTTTCAACGAACTCGTCCCGATCAAGAACCTTCTCCCTGGATTGCGTTAGAACTCACCGAAGATAGTCACCAAAAACAAGAACTTTATAGAGAATTACAAGATTTGAAATATCTCGATTTTACGATTCGACTGACTCGCCAATTAGAGGTTTTACCGATTCCTGAAATTACGCCAGAGGGTGGAGTGCAATGGGAATTTCGCAAACCTGAACGTTGTCCTTTGGGGATTCTGACAACATCTTTAATGTAAAGCCATTCTGATTCACTTAAGGCAGACATTTTCCTAAGTTTTAGTGAAGCATTGTAGCTTGGGATACGGTATCACCAGCATAACTATCCAATAATAGATGACTAGATAGGCATTTGGTAAATCTCCCGAATCTAATGCCCTAATTGAATTCACAATGCTTGCTTCCCATCGGATTTATGAACTACTTTTAGACTACGGCAATAGTCAAACGGTCGTTAAAGAAATTCTCATCGGTTTAACCTGGACACTTTGCCAAACCGAAGGTCTGGGCCTTGCCATGAGTCCCAATATTCCCACAAGAACCTTAACGTGGTCTGGCACATTAGTTGACCAAAAGGTTAGAGATTTGGCTCCCTGGTTAAAAAGTTGGCAACCCTACGAAGCCACTGTTGCCATGGCTGCCATTAATTCGGTGATCAATCCGCGATCGCCGTTATTAGAAAAAGCCCAAATTTTACCCACTAAAGGAGACAAAAATCTTGCTGTTTTTGAATACTTTCTACCAATGCTGAAAGGAAAAAAAGTATCTATTATTGGCCGTTATCCTGGCTTATCTATCTACGAAAAAGATTTTGATTTACAAATTATCGAACGTCAACCCATTGCTGAGGATTTTCCCGATCCCGCCGCTGAATTTTTGCTACCTCAATCCGATTGGGTCTTTTTAACTGCCACTTCTATTGTTAACAAAACCTTTCCCCGCTTAGTTGAACTCGCCCAACCGGCCCAATTAGTTCTAATGGGGCCAACGGTTCCCTGGTTAAAAGAATTAGCAGAAATGGGCATTAATTATCTAGCAGGAATCGCCATTACCAATCCAGAACATTTGAAGCAGACGATCGCCGAAGGGGGCGGTCGAAGAATCTTTGAAACAGGAGTCGAATATTGCCTACTCAAGTTATAAATTTTTTCATTTTATCCTCCCTAGCTTCCCCATCCTCCCCACTAAGATGAACCTTGATTTTTCACCCCTTTGGATTTCCTTAAAAATTGCTACCATCGCAACCCTCATTACCTTTTTGATAGGATTAATTGCGGCTCGTTTAATGCTCGATTTTCGCGGAAAGATGAAAGGCGTAATTGATACTATTTTAATCTCCCCTTTAGTTTTACCTCCTACCGTAGTGGGATTCTTATTACTCTTACTTTTAGGGAAAAATAGCCCAATTGGACAAACCTTACACTCGTTAGGAATTAACCTCATTTTCACCTGGCAAGCTGCTGTCATTAGTGCGATCGTCGTTTCCTTTCCCCTCATGTATCGCACGAGCTTAGGAGCCTTTGAGCAAATTGAACGCAACATCATCGCCGCTGCTCGAACTTTAGGCAGTTCAGAATGGACTATCTTTTGGCAGATTATGATTCCCCTTGCCTATCGCGGTATTGTGGCGGCAACCATTCTTTCTTTTGCTCGTGCCTTAGGAGAATTTGGAGCAACTTTAATGTTGGCGGGGAATATTCCGGGACAAACTCAAACGATGCCCCTTGCCATCTTTTTTGCTACTGAATCAGGAGACTATCAAAATGCTCTCATCTGGGTTTTAATTCTCCTCTTGATTTCTCTATCTGTTATTATTACTGTTAACTTTTGGGCAGAATCTAAACAAATTAAAACTTCAGTTAATAGACCAGCGAAAAGAACAAAAAATAATATTATCTTTGCTATTAAATATTTCATTAAAATTAATTCTAAGAAAAAGATAAAAAGAGAGAATAGAAATTTGCAAAACTTTGACGGATTATTCCTCGATATAAAAAAACACCATGCGGGCTTTAGCCTAGATGTTACTCTAGAAAATAATTTAGAACCTTTGGGTCTGTTGGGTGCATCAGGTTCAGGAAAAAGTATGACTCTTCGTTGTATTGCTGGTTTAGAAACGCCTGATCGAGGTTTAATTACGGTGAATGGTCAAACCTGGTTCGACGCTAAAAATAAGATCAATCTTCCTTCTTGTAAACGTCGCGTTGGTTTTGTCTTTCAAAATTATGCTCTTTTCCCCCATCTCACGGTACGAGAAAATATTGCTTTTGGTGTACAGAAATTACCTCAGCAAGAGCAACAACGACGCATTGATCTGAAAATTGCCCAAATGCACCTTCAAGACCTAGAAAATCGCTATCCTAGCCAACTTTCAGGAGGACAACAACAACGGGTGGCTCTCGCTAGAGCGTTGATCATTGAACCCGAAATCTTACTCTTAGATGAACCCTTTTCTGCCTTGGATACTCAACTACGCAGTCAGATGGAAAAGAATCTCTTAGAAATTCTCTCCATTTATCCAGGGATTGTTCTCATGGTTTCCCATAATTTAGAGGAAATTTATCGTATTTGTCAGAATCTGTTGGTGATTTCGGACGGGAAAGTTTTAAGCTATGGGGATAAGCAACAAATTTTTCAAGACCCCAATTTGCATGAAGTTGCCCGCTTAACCGGTTGCAAAAATTTCTCATCCATTCAACGTCTTTCTGCCCATCAATTAAACGCTCTCGATTGGGATTGTAATCTTACTTTACCCAGGAAAATTCCTGAAACAGCCACTCATATTTGTATCCGTGCCCATCACCTCTTATTTACAGAGGTGGAATCCTTAAAGGTTAAACCACAGCCAAGTCATCACACCGATTCTGGGCAAGATTGCTCTGAAACTGAAAATTTATTAGCAGAAACTTACCCTCAATTTCGACAATTAACTGAAAATCCTGCCCTTAATACCTTTCCTTGCTGGCTGGTGCAAAGTAGTGAAACACCCTTTCGTATAACCCTTTACCTTAAATTGAATAGTCCCCCTGAGCATTATCAAGATTATCATCTACAAATGGAGCTATTTAAGGAAAATTGGCAATTATTAAAAGAGTTTCCCTTTCCTTGGCATTTACGGTTAGATCCCCAACGTCTCTTTGTTGTGGAGCAATCCTAGACATTCTTGATACTAAAAAGACATGATGTAAAAACAACAACAAATCAATGCAAAAATAAAATATTAAGAATTGTAAAAGCGATCGCAATGAACAAAAATATGCTAGGTAATTCCTTAACAATGAATAAGTATATTTACTACAGTTTACATCCGTAAAATGAAAATAAGATTAAACATAATTTAAGATCCTACGCAGAAAGCCTCTGATGTAATACCTAGTATCCATCGTTTTTAAATCGACTTTAAATCGACTATCTCCATAAGAATTGCCTATGAGATTACGCGATCAAATTTATTTGATGTTGTTCTAATATTTTCGACACACCTTAGTTGGATCACACTATGTCCTATCAAATTCCAGATGAATGTCCTGCTTGTGGAGCTTGTTTGTCTAATTGTCCAACGGATGCCATAACAGTTCAAGGGAAGAAGTTTTATATTGATCCCGAACTGTGTAATTACTGTGAAGGTTATTATCCTGAACCCCAATGTATTATTACTTGTCCAACGAGTCTTCCAAGTCCTAGTATTGCAAAAAAAGGTCGCTCTAAAACCATTGAATCTAGAGTTTTCACCAGTCCCGATTTATTTTTCCAAGGTAAAACGAATCATCCCCTGGCTTCGGCAATGGTTATTTGGGAAGCTTGTAATTTACTGTCCCAACAGGAATCCCTAGCCTGGAATATTGATCAAAACGATAGTTGTATGTTATCTCGTCCGATCAATTCTGGTAAAGGAGAAATGAATTTTTGGATTACCGATCGACCCAATCAAGACTCTCCCAAAGGACTAAAAGGGAAGCTTGCCTTAAAGGAAATTCAGTCTTTTGATATTCGCTCTGCCTGTATGCATTTAATTTATGCAGCCTATGCGACAACCTTAGAGCAGCCTTGGGAACAGTTTTTTCTGATTAATGATCGTCAGATTGAGGCTTATCTGGGCTTAGATAAACGGAAGGATTTAAGCAAGATTGATAAACTTAAATTAATCAAAAAAATTGCCCAACAGCCTTGTTTAATTTTGACGGAAATTCATTGGCCAAGTCAAGGAAAAATCCGTGCTTTCTCTGTGGAAAAAAATTATCTGTGGCGACTTCTCGATATTCAACACCATTTTCAAGAAGATGAATCGGGCTGTAAACATTTAGTGGGATTGACTTTTAAAATCCAGCCTGGACTGTGGTCTCAGTATTTTTTAAATCAGGCTGAGGCTAAACAAGCAATTGCTTTTTATCAATATAGTAGCTTACCTCAATCCTTACTCAATGCAGTGATGTCCTATTGGCAACAACATCCAGGCGCGGTGAGAATGATGGTTTGGCTTCTGTTTAAAACACGAATGGGAGAGGAACAACGGATTACTGTAACGACTTTGATGCGAGTTGGTTATGGCAATGAAAAAATTCTCAGAGCCTCCAGCGATCGCGAGGAACGCAAACGACGACTACGCACCTTTGAAAGTGATTTAGCGGTATTAGATCAATACGGATTAAAACCTATTTTTGATACAGAAACCTATCCTCTCGACATTCAACCTTTATGGGCAAAACTAGCCGATTTACCAGATGATGCCGACGCAGCTTTAGATTTTTGGATCAATGATGGTAGTAGTGATCAAAGCTTGACCGATAATGCTCCTAGAGGTAAATGGAATCGTTTGATGAATGCCCGTTTATTAGGGTTTAAATTACCCGACGATTGGACAAAGCACAAAACCAAAGCAGAGAAAAAGAGACAGCGTAGTTCTAAACAGATTAAAAAAGTTCATCAGCTTACGCTTTCAGGTGAACAAATTATCACGGCTCGTAAAAATCGAGGTTGGAGTCAGCGTGAGTTAGCCGAGAGAATTGGGAAAAGCCAAAGGTGGATTCGAGATATTGAAAATGGCCGCTTTAATGCCAAAAAAGAAGAACAGACTTTATTACGGGAAATTTTACAACTAGAAAACTTAGAGCGGGCAGGATCTGACTAATTATCTGGAGTTGGCGATCGCTGAAAATTAAACCCACAAATAGAGAACAATTCTCACAAACGTCTTTTTCTTTTTTAAAAGGGCGATCGCTGAAAATCGAACTCAGGAATGGAGAACAATCCTCACAACTGTCTTTTTACTTGTCTGGAAAGAGCGATCGCTGAAAATCGAACTCAGGAATGGAGAACAATCCTCACAACTGTCTTTTTTCTTAACTTTCATTGAAAGGGCAATCGCTGAAAATCGAACTCAGGAAGGGAGAACAATCCTCGCAACTGTCTTTTTACTTGTGTTTAAAGGGCGAACGATGGGAATCGAACCCACGAATGGAGAACAATCCTCGCAACTATCTTTTTCTTTTTTAAAAGGGCGAACGATGGGAATCGAACCCACGAATGGAGGAACCACAATCCTCTGCCTTAACCCCTTGGCTACGCTCGCCATCAGCAAAACCTAATATAGCATAAGACCAAAAAAAGTGGCAAATTTAGTTTTTCTGATATCAAACTGCGGCAGTTCTCGATAGATCCAGTATTATTGTCCGTAAATGGTGAATAGGGGAGCGATGAAAGTGTTGCGGGTGTTAACAACCTTAGGGAGTCTTCTCTTGGCAGGAGGGGGATTGATCATGATGGTCGGCAATCCTGGCCCACAGGACTACGAATCCTACGCAACAGATGCCCTGAGTCGTTATCTTAAAGAACAGGTCTGTCCTCAAGCAGCCAACAACTTAGGTGGTCTAATTCAAAGCTACTGCAAAACCTTGGTTGATACAGGCAGACCTCAAATTCATCACCTGATTGCCTATTCCACTACTCGCAAAAATTACTTGATTTTTAGTATTTATGCCACCGAACTCTCCTTACCCTCTCCTGTCCCAACCTACAAATTTCAAACTATCGGTGTAATGCAACAATTTTATACCTACGAAGCAGAGAAACTTTAAACTATACTAATAATCTTTAAACTATCTAAAATTAAAATAGATGCACAACTTTGGGAGTTAGTCATGAGTGAACCAATTAAGCTTGATCTACCGGAATTTGCTGCCCATTCTTCCCATCCTGAAGCTTCTCTGACTCGCACTCCCCCCTGGGGTACGGTGACTGTTCTAGAAGAAAGTTCCCGATACCGTATTAATCGTATTGTCATTAAACCAGGGCAACATATGAGTACACAAATGCACTATCATCGTAGTGAGCATTGGGTTGTTGTGTCAGGGACAGCAAGGGTCACCTGTAATGGCGAGGAAAAATTGCTTAAACAAAAAGAATCCACCTATGTGCCGATGAATACGCCCCACCGAGTAGAAAATCCAGGCGTGATCGACCTGGTACTGATTGAGGTGCAGAATGGGGAATATTTAGGCGATGATGATATTGTACGATTTGCTGATCATGTTCCTGAAACCTAGGAAATGCCATAATGCTATGCAATTAATTCTTTACCGTAAACCTGACTGTCATCTTTGTGAAGGACTTGAGGAAAAGCTAGAACAAATTACCTCTATTCAATTTGATTTAGAGCGGCGAGATATTACCACCCGTGAGGATTGGTTTAATTTGTATCAATATGAAATACCTGTTCTTTGCCTTCAGAGTCCCCAGGGAGAAAAAGTCTTGCCTCGTTTATCCCCTAGGGCAACGGTCAAAACCCTAGAAAAATTGCTTGAGCAAAATATTCAGCTGGCAAACTTAAACTCATAAAAATAATGATTAAAAGTCTTACGCTTTCCTTGGTGGCCACCTTGCCATTAATGTCTACTCTTCCCGTTCTGGCGATCGCCCCTGGCGTAGAACAGGCCAAATATTGTAGCGACTATACGGCGGATCGATTTCGTTTAACGATTGATCAAGTCACCATTACCAATGTGCGTCAAAGTGGTTCTAACTATCGAGTTTCCTGGTCTATCCCAGATTATCGAGGTAGAGGCTATTGTCTGATCAGTCGTTCTAACCGCATGATTCGCTTTGAAGTCGAGCGACAACCTCAATTTAACGGTGGCAATTTAGGGCCTAATGAAAAACGTTTTAATAACTTACCCATTTATGGTGATGTGATCGTTAATCGCGGCCAAGCGGCGATCGCTGATAAACAATATTTTCTGCTACGGGATCTTAGCAATGGTAGAACATATAAATGGTACGCCCGTTGTGCCAATAACAGTGATCAAGTCTATGATCATCGTGGTAAATATGTGGGCTATAACCGTAAACTAACAGTCATGTTTCCCTATGTCTGTGAAATTAGTCCCCTTTCCTCTAGACCTCAACCTCGCTAGGTTCTATCCATGACTTCATCGCTCAAATACGCTTATTTTCCAGGTTGTGTTGCCCAGGGAGCCTGTCGAGAACTGTATCAATCTACCGCCGCTCTCACCCAAGCCCTTGGCATTGAACTCATCGAACTTAAAAAAGCTTCTTGTTGCGGCTCCGGTACTTTTAAGGAAGATTCTTTACTGCTCGAAGATACGGTTAATGCTCGTAATATTGCCCTAGCAGAATCCTTAGGTTTACCTCTTCTGACTCACTGTAGTACTTGCCAAGGGGTGATCGGCCATGTGGATGAACGTTTAAAAGCAGCCCAGGGGAATGATCCCGCCTATTTAGAGAAGGTAAATGGTTATCTCAAACGAGAAAATTGTTCTCCCTATCAAGGTTCTAGCCGTGTCACCCATATCCTTTGGGCCTTAATTGCCGATTATGGACTAGAAAAATTGCAACAACGGGTCACTAAACGTCTAGACGGTCTAAACTGTGCCGCTTTCTATGGCTGTTATCTATTACGGGTTCAAGAGACAATCCCAGAGGAAAATGTGTTTGAGCCGCAGTCGATGGAAAATGTCTTTCGCACCGTGGGAGCCAATCCGATTTACTATGCTGGTCGCACTCAGTGTTGTGGTTGGCCGATTTCTAGTTACGCTACGCCCCAATCTTTTCAATTAGCAGGCGGTCATCTACAAGAAGCGATCGCCGCCGGAGCCGATTGTTTAGTGACCCCTTGTCCCCTCTGTCATTTACAATTAGATTCTCGTCAACCTGAAATTGCTAAAGCTCTGGATCAAGATTTGGCGATTCCCGTTTTACATTTACCCCAATTAGTGGGCTTGGCATTGGGTCTGACTCCTAAAGAATTAGGCTTAGATCGCCATATTGTTTCCCCCCTCCCCCTCTTAGAAAAGTTGGGGCTTTAAGCTTTAAGACAAGGTTTGAGACTACGATTAATTATTTCTCTTAGCGCGAATATTTTCATGATTTCCCAACAACCTAAGTTAATTATTCACGGTGGTGCAAGTTCCCTTGACGATAAGGGCGGTTTGGCTGCTGTTCGGCGATCGCTGCATCAAATTGTGGCGGAAATTTACGATCTGTTAGCGCAGGGTGGAGAGGCGATCGATGCGGTGGTTCGAGGTTGTGAATTATTGGAAAATGAACCTTGTTTTAATGCCGGTACAGGGTCAGTCGTGCAATCCGATGGTCAGGTGCGGATGAGTGCCTCGTTAATGGATGGAGAACGACAAAATTTTAGCGGAGTGATTAATGTGGCTCGCGTTAAAAATCCCATTCATTTAGCGAAATTTTTACAACAGGAAACGGATCGCATTTTGTCAGATTATGGTTCTTCAGAATTAGCACGGGAATTGCAAATTCCGCCCTATGATCCTTTAACTGATTTCCGTATCGAAGAATGGATAGAAGAACGCCGCGCCAATTTTCAAAATAAGCAACGTATGGCCCGCCTCATTTCGGCGGATACCTCGGAAGCAAGAAAGGGAACAATTGGTGTGGTGGCTTTGGATAGTCAAGGAAAAATTGCGGCAGGAACCTCAACGGGAGGTAAAGGCTTAGAACGGATTGGTCGGGTCAGTGATTCAGCTATGCCCGCCGGCAATTATGCCACCCCATTTGCCGGTGTTAGTTGTACGGGAGTGGGGGAAGATATTATTAATGAATGTTTGGCTGC
>JAYKJI010000169.1:0-2598 GCA_035285405.1 Snowella sp.
AGATTATCCCTATGCTCCCATCGGTCGGCAGTGGGTGAGTTGGCAGTCCCAGCAGGAATCCTTTACCGAGGCGATCGCCCCGGCCCGTACCTTTGGTTTTGCCGATCAAATCGAAGCCTTACGTCAAGCGGGTTTGATTAAGGGGGGCAGTTTAGAGAATGCTTTGGTCTGCGATCGCGACGTTTGGTTAAATCCGCCGTTACGTTTCCCCGATGAACCGGTGCGTCATAAGCTCTTGGATTTTCTAGGGGATTTAAGTTTATTGGGGCAAATTCCCCAGGGTCATTATTTGGCCTATAAGGCGAGTCATCGGCTTCATACCCAACTGGCGAAGGCGATCGCCCTTCATCAGAGAAAGTGATTGCAGTAACCCAGCGTGATGTTACCATAGAGCGTTAATCCCCGTTATCACCGTCAAATTCAAGCAAAAACTAATCAAAATCAGGAGAACTTTAAATGGCGGATCAAACTTTAGATGTAAAAAATCTTAACGACCCGATGCCCCTCTTGAAAACCAAGAAAACCTTGGCGACGATGGCGGCTGGCGATGTGTTGACTGTCGAAGCAACAGATCCCAGTACTGTTAAAGACTTTCAGTCCTTCTGTGCCCAAACGGGTAATGTATTGTTAGAGTCCACAGAGTCAGGCGGTGTTTACAGTTACTTAATCCGAAAATCATAGCTGACCACCACTGTCGAGCAGAGCGATCACCGTTACCGTATTAATTAAACTTTAAAACCGTGATCGTTCTTTGTGATGATCAGGGTACTCACCCAATTCTCTGCCCAACAGTGATCGCCTTTTCTTAAGGGTCAAAAAATTTCTGATGGGATAAGATATTGTTAAAAATTGACTCTTTAATATGGATGCACTAAGGTAATGTTTACACCGACGGATTCTAAGATGATGACCTCGTTCTGATCCACTCACTCAAACAGAGTCCTTGAGAAAGTTTACGGGTTTTCAGTCCTGCAGCCAATAGCTCAGATTACCACTTCGGTTCAAATTGTTGGCAAAAATCATCGACAGCGCAGAATAATGATTCGCAATTTCCTGAATTTTGTTTAAGTCAAGCATAATTGATTAATATTTTTTGTGAAGGATAAAAAACTAGATCTTATTCCAGTCCCTATTTCTGATTCTTCCTGTTTGATAATAGGTTGAGACAAGCTCTATATAATCTTTAAAATCATCATTTTCTACAACGATACGATTAACAGATTGCCAATCAATTTCTGGACGAGATTTAGCTGGTAAAAATATCTCACTTTCCGACGGATTTTCCGTATTTAAAAGTATTACTCCGATGCCATGAAGAGCCGATAGCATACGAAGTTCTTGTTCTATATTATCAGTAATAGAGGTCGTTACTAAATAACCTTCATTGGCCCAACTTGAATTACTAACGGCTTGAAAAAAGCTACTTCTAATATTAGAACTATTAAGTTCTTTCTTCACTTCAAAAGACCATAATCTAACTCTTCTTCCCTCGCCTGCTTGAACACAAGTTTTAACCAATTCATGCCATTCCTTATCAATTGCTTGCATCGCAACAATATCAGGGTGTAACCATTGATTGCCACCAGATCCGCGTTGATTTTTAGAACGTTTTTCATCAATTCTTTGGCAATATAATTTATATTCTGTTTTAAGAAAATCAACTAATAGAGGATAAAGGTCTCGCTCTGATAGAATTTTAGCGATGGGTATGGACTGAACAGGAAGTTCATATTCTGTGTCATTGTCTCCATTATCACTAATATTTTCATCTTCTAAGTTAGTGTCTGCGGAATAATTGATTTGCTTAGGATCGTACCAATAAATTCGGGGTCTCGGTTTATCTTGCCAACAAATATGAGGATCTTTTTTTATGATACTGTCTTTATTGGAACCAATTTCTGCAACGATCTGAGAAATAAAAGCTTTTTCGTTAGCAAATCTATCATTATTACGTTTTTCTACATAATCTTCAGGATAATGAGAGACGATCGCCTCAGCAATTTGTCTCGCGTTAAATTTCTCTCCCTGATGGCTTTTTAAAAATTCAACAATTTTTTGAACTTGAGATAGGTTAGACATCAGCCTAAAGAATAGAGACGAGGAATAATCAGTAGTATGTAATTGTACAACTTAGGGGGAGATTTTGGGATTTTCCTGGGATTCTTAACATACAACAAGGCTTTTGTACTGCAATCTTTGTAATTTGCCCAAAAAATACTATTTCAATGGCATCTGTATGACTGAATGAATTCCCTAACAAGATAACCCCGAAACCGAGCAAGACCTGATAGAGTAGGTAATTGTTTTGCAAAAATTCTCCCTCATTTCACCTCCCTATGACTAACGCTGTAGATGATAAGACAATTGTAAAGGACTACTTCAATGCGACGGGGTTTGACCGTTGGCGACGCATCTATGGGGATGGAGAAGTTAATAAAGTTCAGCGCGATATTCGCATTGGCCATCAACGCACCATTGATACGGTGGTGGATTGGTTAAAAGCAGACGGTAATCTTCAGGGGCTATTGGTCTGTGATGCAGGTTGTGGGGTGGGTAGCTTAAGTATTCCCCTGGCCCAGGAAGGGGCGATCGTCTATG
>JAYKJI010000170.1:0-3834 GCA_035285405.1 Snowella sp.
TTCCCCGCCCCTTGGGGCGACCAAACTGGAGGGCGGTAGTGCGATCCGTAGGAAAAATTCCGTAATGCCCCGTTGCTTGCAGCGGGGATAGGAATTTTAGCGCTCCGCCCGTCGTCTTTTTTACTAACTGTGTCGGTTCATTAAATTGATAGGGGAGCCTATTCGTTACCATCTGTACCAACATAATCCCCAACGACCACATATCCCAAGCCGCAGAGATATTTCCCTCAAAAGCTTCAGGAGGCATATAAGCAATGGTTCCAATCGGGTTAGACGTTTGGGCATAACTGCGACTATCCAATCGCTTCACTAAACCAAAATCCGATAACTTCCAACGATTTTTAGCCCGTAAAATATTGGCAGGTTTTAAATCTCGATGTACCTGTTTTTGACCATGTAAATAAGCCAAAGCCGACACCACTTCCGTCAAAATTTGCCGAATCTCAGAAGACTGAAAATTCCCCTGTTCAAAGCGACGATCTAAACTGCTCTCTGCCAACTCCATCGCCAGATAAAGCATTTCTGTGTTGAGAATCGTACATTCTCCTGCCGCATAACTCCGAATCAGATGCTCATGCTCCAAATTAGCGGCGGCAATTAATTCCCCTAATTGTTGAGGACTATTGCCAGGAATAATCTTAATCGCCAGTTGTCTCAACACCTGATCGCGTACCACTTCACTGGCCTGAAAAACACCACCAAAACCCCCTGCTCCCAAAAGCGTTTCCAAATGATACTGGCCAATTTTTTGACCTTGCATCATGCCAAATAATAGTGCATTCGTGTTCATTGTCTAAGCCCTCAATAAAATTCCTTTAGTTTGTAACTTGGCCTCAAAAGCCTCCCGAAACCCTGCTTGCTCAGGCACTCCCGTAAAATAGAGTTCCCGTTCCGTACTCGAAACAAACTCCAATCCCGCCGACACATCCCCCCTTGCCAACATTGTAGCCAGAACAGTACGATAGCGTGCCGTTAATAAATGTAAACCTTGATTATTAGAGCCTCGCCACAGCAAATTACCATGCTGATTTTCACTATACAGACCATCAATCAGTAGATCAATGCGACTTAGAAAAGCTTGTTGGGCAATCGTCCCCTGGGTCTCTAACCTCTGCCTGGCATAGCCCGTATAACAGACCACCCCTAAATCGCGTTCCTGTCGTACTCTATCCACCAACTCGGTCAGAGCATCTGCCTGTAACATCGGCTCACCCCCCGAAAAAGTAATGCCCTCAATCTCCGGCTGTGCCAAAATCCAAGCCTGTAAATCCTCCAGGGAAACCAACTCCCCCGCCGTTTTTGACCAGGACTCAGGCACAATGCAACCGCGACAACCCCAATCACAACCCTGTACCCAAATCACCGCCCGTTGGTACGGCCCCAAAACCCTGACAGACGACTGCCGACGAAAAATTCTTAGCTGCTTCGACTTAGTTGAACTCATTAGTTCGCTCCTTAATAGTACTGACGATTTCTGATCAAGCTATTCATCATCTCCCCCCTTATCAAGGGGGGCAGGGGGGGGATCGAGTGCCAGTAAGGGTTTCAGACACTTATGTGTAATGGATAGCCTTGTCCAGGGAAGTTAGGGGGATCAACTCCACAAGAGTTTCAGAACTTTTTTTGCAATGGGTTGCCTTAAAAGAAGTGCTAAAATCCAGTAATACTTCTATGCTTTTCAGCCTATCAAGTCCCCAACACGAGCGACATAGTAAACACCTGGAAAATAGCTGGAAACTATCTGGAAATTGCTACGGCTCCCCATCAATCCTGAGAATATAGCCTGACCCCGTAACCGTTTCTAACCATTGTTTTGAATCAGCCGTCTGCTTTAAAACCTTACGAATTTCCATCGCCAACTTATCCAAATCCTGCTCATGGGAGCCAAAATCTTTCTCCCCCAAAATAATCCCAATCAACTCCTCTCTTGTACATAAAACAGGAACATGAGCATTCGCCAAATTCTTCTCTACCAAATGCTTCAACATTTTTCTCACTTGAGGCCGAACACGGACAGAATGACGAGTACCGTTCTCCACCTTAAATAACTTTTCCTGACTGACCTTAAACGACCAAGAAGATTGTGTAGCAGTGGTAGCCCCCAAAGAACTTGCCTGACCAGGACTAGCAATCGGTTTCGTCCTACTCGGATCAACAAACGTTAATCGCCAATGATGAATGACAATCACATCCTCCGAAGTCATTAATGCTTTTCTGCCGTTCTGTTCCGCCAACTGAAAAGCTTGGCCTTCTCGCTCCAAAATTGTCCCGTTCGTGCTTTTATCCGTCACACTCCAACCCTCTGCTCCCCGTTCTAAAATACAATGGTGAACACGGGTGATAATCCCCTCATCTTCCAGTAAGGGAATATCATTCAAGTCTGGCAAACGACCGATGGTATAACGAGTCTCTGTCATTATTAAACGCTGAGACTGACCATCTGGCGATTCAAGCTTGAGATAAGGTAAAAGATCGTCCACAAATCACTCCACACTTTAGACGGACAAAAGCTCTATAATCAAAGATAGACTTTAACAGTTTAATAAGCAAGACATAGACCAAGAGCGTTAATGGAGACTTTTTCATGCTCTATAAAAATCAAAATCTCACCTACAGCAATCATCCTTTGCCTTATACACTGACATTTTTTAGTTCAGTAACAGAAAAATTAAAAGACCAACAATTTGAGAAGTGTGTTGAAGAATTAAAAGCTATACTAAATTCTGAAGGAGGAACTAGCTGGCTCATAGAAGAAGTCAAAAGCTTTGCTCGAAATAATAATATGACTGAAGGTATTTATCTTCAAAAACTTGAACTGGCATTGATTATCAATATACAAATTAAGATGGAGAATTTTCTTAAACAAAAGCAAAGTTTAGCACTAACTAAAGATCAAGAAGATTGGCTAAATTCAAGTTATGCGTTTCATGAAACTAGTCTTCATATCTGGTTTAAAACTCTAACTAAACAACCTTATCCTTGGGACATTAATCCAAATTATGGCAATAAAGATTTACAAGAAAGATTAGAATATAACGTTACCTTCCTTAAAAAAGTATGGGATTTAATCTTATACTTAGATATTGCCCTGTATGATAATCAAGAAAAATTAGAAAATCATTTTCAATTAAAGTATGATAATTCAATAGATTTATTTACTATGACGTTTGTCAATAGACTAGATCGTATATTCAAAGAATGTCTCGTTAAATACCAAGAATATTCTATTCCAAAAACCATAACATATACTAAAACAGGAATTCTTTTTCTCGATAAAGACAAATTTGCCGAACTCTCCCCCAGAAAAAAGACAAGCATTCTCAACATAATGAATCGCCGCCAACAAGCAAACAGACCTGAACTTGATTTGATTGAAAGAGTGGCTTACTCACTCATTAAAAGGGGAGATGAAAAATGCAAAAAAATTGCTAATGCGATGATGAGAGCTAATCAAGAATACTTAAAAGTTGATTTGAAATATCGTAAGCGCAAAAAAAGTTCTCGAAGTTCTGACTATTATCGCTCCTATACTTGGCACAACGGAGAAAAAATAATAGCCAAAAATGGAATTTATAGAATATCACAATAAAAAACTCTAACTAATCGCCAATCACCTTCATCTGCCAACCAAAGCGTCAGTCTCTACATTATTTTGTGACATTCAGCTTAATTGCTTAATAAATCTTAATAACCGCCCCCCTTTTTCAGGTGGACTAAATTGCTGACCTACGATTATTCCTGTCAGCAAAAAAACATCACATTGCCTGACAGCAAATTTTTCGTCAAAGGAATGAAGCCATGACAAATAAACTATTTACTACAGTACGCCTCATC
>JAYKJI010000171.1:0-13001 GCA_035285405.1 Snowella sp.
TTATCAGATTTCACGCCAGTTATTTATTCCTGTTATTCGCCAATTTATTCTTGACCATCATACACAAACTCCTCCTTACTTCTGTCCCTAGCACATTTTCTTGTTTTTGACAATGCGTAACTCCTAAGTTTTAAGGAGAATTTATGTCAGTCTGGTCGTAAACGGCTCAAGATTTTTCAACAGGGTTTTGAATGGAGCTTTTGGGAAATATTTGATCAAGATACCCAAGCAATTTTGGATGAGTTGGCAAAAATCGCAAAGCAAAAGAATTGGCTACAGGGGGAAGGAGAGGAAGAAAGGGAGGCAATTTTATCTTTAAAGCAGGGGCAAATCTACCAAGAGCAGAAAAAATATACGCAAGCTCTTCAGGTTTATCTCGCAGTCAAAGAACAACTTACCCAACCTTTAGACTCTCTAAAAAATAGCCTCGGTAAAGCCCCAGAAAATCTGGGCGATCAGCTTCGTTGGCAAGAAAAACCCGATTATCAAACGGCGGTTATTGCCTATCAGCATTCGAGCGAATTAGATCCGCAAAATCATGAGACTTGGTTTGGGCTAGGTTTTGCTTTAGATGAGTTAGAAAAATATGAAGAGGCGATCAACTGTTACGATAAAGCCCTGGAGATTAAACCTGATTACCACGAAGCATGGAACAACCGAGGCGTTGCTTTAGGGAATTTAGAAAAATATGAAGACGAGATCGCTAGTTACGATAAAGCCCTGGAGATTAAACCTGATTACCACGAAGCATGGAACAACCGAGGCACTGCTTTATATGAGTTAGGGAAATATGAAGAAGCGATCACTAGTTACGATAAAGCCCTGGAGATTAAACCTGATTTCCACGAAACATGGGATGGCAAAGGATATGCTTATTTCAAACAGGGAAAATATGCAGAAGCCTTAGATGCTGTCAATAAAGCCATCGAAATTAATCCTGAATATGCCAATGCAATTTATAACAAAGGGATTTATTACCTGTTGCAAAATAATGTTGATGATGGGTTAAAACTTTTAAAAGAATCTTTTGAAATTGATTCATCTTATAGAGAAATGGCAAAAACTGACAATGATTTTGACTCAATTCGTGATGACCCGCGTTTCCAAGCCTTGATTCAAGGAGAATAAGTCTCCCTTCCCAACTATAACCATTCCCATGCCAAACTATACATTTACTAACTATTTTGAAAATGATGTTTTAACAAAACGCCCTTACCTCAAAAAAGAATGGTGTATTTACGTGATCGAAAACCCTATCCGCTGTGAACCCCAAGAAGATAATCGTTTTCGCTTTTGGGCGCAGATCGAAGAATTTGGTAATCGTTACTTGAGAGTCGTTACCCTTGCAGACAAAGTTACTATCCATAATGCCTTTCCAGACAGGAGCTTTAAACCATGAAAATTAACTACTACCCAGAAACCGACTCCCTTTATATACACCTTGCAGACAAACCCAGTGTTGATAGCCAAGAAATTTCTGAAGGTGTCGTTGCCGATTACGACGAATTAGGTAATCTAGTCGGCTTAGATATTGATAATGCCAGCAAAAAAGTGCAACTCGGTGAATTTATTATCAATCAAATTCCCCCCGTCCCCCTGAAAGCATCTGCCTATTAGGGAGAAATGAAACGGCGATCCCCATTTGCCCCTTCACCTCCCAAAAGCGATCGCTGATGAAGAAAAACTTCGTAACTTGCAAAGAGCGATCGCCCCTTACCCAAAGATAAAAAGCGATCGCCATTTTTGATGATTTAAACAGTAACACCTAATTGAGTTGCAGCTAAATGAATTAGCGAATCTGGACTGGTACTCGGTAAATCTGCCGAGGCTTCCCAAAAAAACATTCCCCCCAAACCTTGAGTTTTCAAATAGTCTAATTTAGCCCCTAGAGACTGCTTATCTTCGTAAGTGCTAAAGACTCCTAAAGATTTGTTATAAACATAGGGAACTTTGGCTAGATCATCCCAATAACGAGTATAGCCACTGCTGGGATTATTAACTTTTTGGTAGAGGTCTTTATAGTCAAAATTACCTGCTTCCCAGGTACCTGGCCCCGCTCCCGTTGCCGTTTGAAAAAGACCATCATTGACGTTAGAAACCCCCGTCCAGGAAACTCCATAAAGAGGTGCACCGAGGACAATATCTTCCGCTTTGACTCCTGCATTTTTATACTGCTGAATGGTAGAAGCAATATTGTATTGGGTTTTATTGGCAGAAGGATCATTGGGGTTGCTATACAGGGCAGCTTGATGATTAGTTTGCTTTTCCCAGGTACCGTGATAGTCGTAGGTCATGACGTTGAAAAAGTCTAGGTAGGGAGCCATTTGCCCTAACTCAAAATTGGCAATTTTATCGAAACCCGCAGGAGAGGCGATCGTGAGTTGATAGGTTTTACCATCTTTGGTTTTTTGCACATTTAATTGCGATCGCAGTTCTGACACTAACAGGGTGTAATTATGCTTATCTTCGGGACGATTAACATTACCGCTTAGGCCCCCACCAACGGGATATTCCCAATCTAAATCAATACCATCAAAGCCATATTTGACGATAAAATTAACAGCAGAGGTGGCGAACTTTTTCCGTGAAGCATCGGTTAAAGCAACATCAGAAAAGGGACTGGATAATGTCCAACCGCCAATGGAAAGCATATTGCTAAGTTGAGGATTAGCTGTTTTGAGAGTCTTTAATTCGGCAAAGTTACCCGCTTGATTGGCAACGGATTGATCCCAGGTATATTTACCATTGAAGGTAATTTGAGTGGCAGCCCAGGGATCAAAAGTAGCTACTTCTCCATTCCCGTCAATTTTGGCGAAGGCGTAGAAGATATGGGTTAGGTTGTTAACAGGAATGTCTTTAACTTGAAAATTGCGATCGTAAATTGCCCATTCTGGATAATAGGCCGCAACCACATATTTGGGAGTGACCGAAGTATTACTATCATCATTGGTAATGGTTCCGACTCCTAGACCATCGTTAATAATGGCATTGGTGGAATTAGTTAGGTTCACATTAAAGGTTTCGTTTCCTTCAAAGGTCGTATCTCCGTTAACAGAAATGGCAACAGTTTGGCTTAATTGCCCTGGGCTAAAAGTGATCGTCCCCGTCTTAGCAGTATAGTCTGAACCCGATAGAGCCGTTCCATTTTGAGTCGCATAATTAACCGTGATGGTATTACTACTAGCGGCGGATAAAGTCACCGTAAAATTAGCATTGGTTAGCCCAGAATTGCCCTCCAAAATACTAACATCATTAATGCTTAAAGTCGGAGGAGTCGGATCGTTTTCGATAATAGTAGCAATGCCTTGATTATCGGCGATCGTTGCTTTGGTAGGACTGGTTAAATTAAGCGAAAAAGTTTCGTTTCCTTCATAAACCTTATCCCCTGTAATGGCCACAGCAACGGTTTTAGAGGTTTCTCCTGGGTTAAAGGTTAGGGTTCCCGAAACGGCGGTATAGTCTGAGCCAGCGATCGCAGTTCCATTTTGGGTAGCATAGGCAACGGTGACAGGATTCGTACTAGCGGCATTCAGGCTTACGGTAAAGAGAGCATTGAGAGAACCCGTATCGCCTTCTGTGATTTGAATATCGTTCACTTTCAAACTAGGCAAAAGTCCACCACTGGCAACCAAAAGTGGATCTAGCATGGTTTGTTTCGCTGTGTTAACGGTTATCCAATCGTCATTGAGAATGCCCCCCGTGTCCCCTGAATTGGGATTCCATGACCAGTACGTCCAGTCAATGCCATTTGTACCGATATATTGGGTTAATTGCTCTAACCATTGGCGATCGCTGGTAGTGGCTAATTTCGTGCCAAATTCACCAAGCAGAACAGGAGCTAAATTCTGTTTTTCTAGATAACCCCAGGTGCTGTCCCACAGAGCCGCTAAATTATTGGGATAGTTGGCATTACTAAACCAGGATTGAGGATAAACAGAAGCAGGATAATCATGGGCTGAATAAACAAGGCGGTTGGCCACATTTAAACGCACGGGAAAATCCTTCGCTCCTGCTAAGTTACCGCCCCACCAGTAGTTCTGCCCGTTATAACTTTCCACCCCTTCCACAAACACTAACCAGTTAGAATTGACCGACAAAATACCATTGCCCGCCCGTTCTGCGGCTAATCGCCAATCGGTTTGTTGGTTGCCACTGCCCCAGGTCGCGGTTCCGTGAGGTTCGTTGTGTAAATCAGCCCCAATAATGGTGTTATTACCCGCATAGCGTTGGGCTAACATTTTCCAGTCATTAATCCAGCGCGTTTCCGAATAGGCGGAGGTGTACCACAATTCTGATTGACTGTTGGCATCGGGACGGTGACGATCCAGAATAATTTTTAAACCAATTTGACTGGCATAGGCCACAATCTTGTCCATGATTTGCAGACCATTCAAACCCTGTAAATCTGGATTCAGGTTGAAATCAATGCCATTAGGCACACTACCCGCGTCGAATAGTTGGTTAGAAAAGGGCAGACGAATGGTGTTGTAACCCAGGGTTTTCATCTGGTTCATCATGTCCTTATAACCTCGCGACCACAGCCCATGCGGTGCAAAATTACTGGTTTCCATGCCGAACCAATTAATGCCACTAATCCGAAACACTTGACCGTCGGGGCCAAGAATTTGATTGCCGCTTGTTTTCCAGCCGCTAGTTGTACTGGGGGGCAGAATGGTTGCGATCCCCTGATTATCCAGAATTGTGGCGTTAACGGGTGCAGTCAGATTCAGACTAAAGGTTTCATTACCTTCCGCGATCGCATCATTGAGTACATTAACCGCAATGGTTTTGCTGGTTTCACCAGGGGCAAAGCTCAAGGTTCCCGACACAGCCGTATAGTCCGAGCCTGATAGAGCTGTGCCATTTTGGGTACTGTAGCCGACCTGAACGGTTTGGGTACTAGCCGCACTTAAACTAACGGTGAACAACGCGATCGCATTATTGCCTTCCTGGATAGTGACATCATTCACCGCCAACGTCGGTAGGGGAGCCGCATCGTTATTGACAATGGTTCCGACCCCCTGTCCTTTGGCGATCGTGGCTTGGCTAGGATTGGTTAAATTCAGGGAAAAAGCTTCATTGTTTTCGTAGAGTGTATCCCCCGTAATTGACACGGCAATGGTTTTAGTGGTTTCTCCTGCTGCAAAGGTTAGGGTTCCTGAAGTGGCAGTATAGTCGGAACCCGATAGGGCCGTTCCATTTTGCGTGGCATAGGCAACGGTGACAGGATTTGTACTAGCTGTATTTAAACTGACGGTAAAGAGAGCCGTTTTTGTCCCCGTATCCCCTTCCGTAATCTGCACATCGTTAACCGAGAGGGTCGGTAAAGTGGAACCCGCGATCGCCACCCCATTAAACACATAGTTGCTAGGCGCAGGGACAGTAGCACCAGTCCAGGCTCCATTGAAACCAAAGGAAACCGAACCACCGACGGGAATTTGAGCATTCCAACTGAGATTAGAAAATTCGTAATGATTATTAACCGCTTGCAGTTGTTGCGCGTTCCACATTTCGGTAATGGCAAACAAACTATCAAAGGCCAGTTTCCAATTATTAATAACAGTTGTGCCTGTATTGGTTAGTGTGATCGTCCCCGTGAACCCCGTATTCCACTGGCTATCTACTTTGAAATTAACCGCAATGCCTCCCCCCGTCGAAGGTGCTTGATCATCATTGGTAATGGTTCCGATCGCCTGGGCTTTGGCAATGGTCGCTCCCACCGCACTGGACAAATTCAAATTAAGGGTTTCATTGGCCTCAACCAGGGTATCGCCCTGAATGGCAATCTTAATCGTTTTGCTGGTTTCGCCTGGAGCAAAGGTCAGGGTTCCCGAAAGGGCTGTATAGTCCGTTCCTGCGATCGCCGTTCCATTACCTGTCGCATAGTTCACGCTAACACTTTGCTGACTCGCCGCACTCAGAGTAATAGTATAGGTAAGGTAACTAATGCCCGTATTGCCTTCAAGAATACTGACATCCCCCACCGTCAAAGAAGGTAAAGCTGGAGGGGGCGGATTGCCAGAGCCAGAACTAATGGAAACGCCATTTAATAAATAATTGGTCGGTGGCGGTACATTACCATTAATGGGCGTACCTAGAAAACCAATATTGATGCTTTGACCTGGGGCTAAATCGGGTTGCCAACTCGGATATTTGACCACGTATTTATCCCCCACATGACTCACAATCTCTGCGTTCCAAAGACTGGTGATGTTGAAACTACTGGTGAATTCTAATGTCCAATTTGGAACCAGTAAATCGCCCCCATTCGTAAGGGTAATTTGGCCTTCAAAGCCTGTTCCCCAATTACTTAAAACAGAAAATACAACAGTATTCATGACGTGTTAATTCCTTTGTGGAGTACGAGTATTAATTTAATGTGGGATAGTTTGCACAGCGAGGGTTTAAGCTTTTCCGCTCCCCTGGGACAACCTTTTAGCGAGGCAATGCTTGTTGGGCTTTATACACTCCTAAACACCTCAACTTATCCATTAAAGTTCACCTTTACCTGAGTTCAGACCTGACTTGTGACTAACTTGTGACTAACTTGTGACTGACTTGTTACAGCATTTGGCTAATTTAAAAGTCTCGAAAAGTCTCGATTTCTCCCCATTACTTCCTATCTGTACTGTAGATTGGACAAAAATGCCCTCACCCAAAAGTATGAGCTAAAAACTATCCTTAAGTCTAGCGTTATAGCAGGAAGACAATCACAGAGAGAATTGTATCCAGTTTAATCTTTCTTTTTGGCTATTTGTCTGAGTGAAAATACTTAAAATCTCGCAAAAAATCGGCTTCTTGGGAATTACACATTAATAATTGATCGCTTTTTAAATTTGAGGTTTAGGAAGCGATTACATTTTCAAGGGATAAGCCATTACGAATTTAAATTGCATAACAATTTTGCTGAAAGTGTTGTAATTAAGGGACTTAAGCCTCTTGCCTATATGCGCTTTAGATAGTGAGCAGCTTAATTAACAATGGACAATTAAGAATTATCAACTATCAATTATTCGGCGATCATTGGAGAGATTGGGAATGGCGATCCTGTTTAGGATAAAGAATGTAGAATTAAGAGGCGATCGCCGTCATCCCTAATCAATTACCTTAGAAAACAGGGCTTTATCGATCGCCAAGGGATTGCTCCCATCCTTATCAACTTTTCCCCGTCCGAAAAACCGATGATTCAGGATGTCTCAACTATACTAGAAGTGGATAAAATCACCCGTCGTTTTGGGGGATTAGTGGCCGTTAACGAGGTTTCTTTTGCAGTACAAGAGCAGGAGATTTTTGGTTTAATTGGCCCCAATGGGGCCGGAAAAACCACTTTATTTAATTTGATGACGGGTTTAATTCCTGCCTCTGCCGGTAAAATGTACTGTCAAGGAGAATTATTAAATCACTGCCAACCCCATCAAATTGCAGCGAAAGGTATTGCTCGTACTTTTCAAAATTTACGGCTTTTTACCAATCTTTCTGTCTTAGAAAATGTTAAAATTGCCTGTCATCTCCACTATCAAGCTAATCTTTGCCAATCTGTTTTGGGTTTACCTCCCACTGCCCAAGCGGAAGAACAAGCCCAACAAATTGCCTTACAATTGTTAGTCTTGATGGGTTTAGAAACTCAAGCTGATCAGTTAGCCGCTAATCTGGCCTATGGCGATCAACGACGTTTAGAAATTGCTAGGGCCTTGGCTTTGAAGCCGCGTATTTTGTTGCTGGATGAACCGGCGGCGGGGATGAATCCCTCTGAAAAGGGAGTGTTAACGGACTTGATTCGCCAAATTCGTAACAACTTTAAACTAACGATTATCATTATTGAACATCATGTTCCCCTGGTCATGGGATTATGCGATCGCATTGCGGTGTTAGATTTTGGCCAACTGATTGCTTTGGGCCAACCGGAAGTGGTGAGAAAAGATCCCGCCGTAATTGAGGCCTATTTAGGAGATGAATAGCTGTTAATTAACCTTAAAGATGAATATAGCCATGAACGAGCAAACTGCTAAACAGGAACCCACACCCTTGTTGGCCATTAAAAATCTAGATGTTAACTACGGTGCGATCCAAGCTCTGGTCAATATTGATCTAACGGTTTACGCAGGAGAAATTGTCACGTTAATTGGAGCCAATGGAGCCGGCAAAAGTACCATTCTGAAAAGCATCTCCCGTCTGATCAAGCCTAAACAGGGTCAAATTCACTATCAGGGCCAGGAAATTACCCCACTTCGTCCCGATCAGGTGGTTAAATTGGGGATTGCCCATAGTCCTGAAGGTCGGAGAGTGTTGGCCAGACAAAGCGTCTTAGATAATTTATTATTAGGAGCCTATTCTCGCCGCGATCGCCTCGGTATTAAAGCCGATTTAGAACAGCAATTGCTGATTTTTCCCCGATTAGCAGAACGTCGGCAACAATTAGCCGGAACCCTCAGTGGTGGAGAACAACAAATGTTAGCGATCGCCAGAGCAGTGATGAGTCGGCCTCAACTGCTTCTATTAGACGAACCCAGTTTAGGCTTGGCCCCCCAAATTGTACGAGAAATCTTCAAGGTGATTACTCAACTGAATGAATCTGGCGTAACCATTTTATTAGTCGAACAAAATGCCAATCTAGCCCTACAGAGTGCCTCACGGGGTTATGTACTAGAGGCTGGTAAATTGGTTTTAAAAGGAACCTCGAAGGCATTACTCAACAATGAAAGAGTTCGCCAAGCCTATTTAGGCTAAAAGCAGAAAGTTTAGCCCTTTCCGTTCAGAGTATGGACTCACTGAATATAATGACAATAGTGAGATCAACCCAACATCCCTAGAAAGTCTCAAAGTTTCTCTATACTATTTAAACCAGTCTTAACTTGTAATTTCCATGAGCCTAATGGACAGCGTAAATAATCAGATTGTCGCTGCGATTGATTGGCATCCGCTTTTTATCTCGCCTGAAGATTCTTTAGAAACGGCAGTTAATATTTGGCGAGAGGCAAGAAAACCTGCTTTGATAGCCCAATTTTGTTGTCTGGTTGGAACCGCAGAGCAGCCCCTGGGCCTATTAACAGAGCGATCGCTGATGGCGGCCATTACGGGTATTCATTCTAAACAGCAAGGATTCTCTCAAAAAGTGCGATCGCTGATGCATTCCTGTCCATTGCCCTTAAAAATGCAGGAATTGGCTAACATTTTGACCCTATTAGAGCAATTTCGTCAAGTGGAGGAAGGATATTTACTAATCGAAAAAGAAGAAACATCGGAGTGGGGTTTACTGAGTCAAGATGCCTTGGGATTAGCCCTAGAAGCTCCCCATCTTTTTCAGGATGTGTTGGTGACAGAGGTGATGAAAAAGCATCCATTGGTGATCGCGCCGACCACTTCTTTGAAGCAGGTTATCCAGGAGATGTTGACGCAAACCGTGAATGTGGCGATCTCCCTAGAGCCAGAAAGCTTCTGTCCGGGGGGCTGGCTGACTTTTTCCTCCCTGCTTCAGGATCTTAAAAATAATTCTAATCTTCTGGATTGCCATTTGAGTGAGGTTGTCCGTCCCGTCACCTCGCCATTGCCCTCTCATTGTTCCCTGGAAGATGCCCAGCAAAGGCTACGGCAACAGCCCCTAGAGCCAGGGATTGTGGTCGGTGAACAAGGCGAAATTCTTGGTACAATCACCCCGACGGATTTATTAACGGTGCTGACTCCTCCTTATTTATTACGGTCGGTGGAGCGTTTAAACAGAGAGGTAGAACAGATATCCGCAGATAAGACAGCTTTGCTGCAAAGTTACCAACAAACCCAAGATCAAAGTCAAAAATTATTGGAAGGAATTGCTAATAATGTTCCAGGGATTACCTATCTAGTTAATTATCAAACCAATCAAATTATTTACTATAACCATCGCGCCCTCAATTTATTGGATTATTCAGACATTGAAATTGGGGAACTGGGTTCCAATTTTATTACGGCCTTAGTGCACCCCGATGACCGTCAAGCTGATTTTCAACAATGGTTAGCGATCGCCCACCGTCGAGATGGTGAAATTTGGAGCAGTCAATTACGCCTCAAAAGTAAACAAGGCTACTACAAATGGTTTTTAATGCGAGAAACCATCTTTGAACGGGATGAACAAGGTAATGTCCTTAAGTGTATTGGATTAGCCCTGGATATTCATGATCTTAAACAGATCGAAGAAGTTTTACAGTTAACGGAAGAAAGGCTACGTTTTTTACTAGAGTCCAGTCCGGTTGTTATCTATACCTGTCACGCCAATCCCCAATTAGATAGTATCTACGTCAGTAAAAATGTTGCTCAGATCCTGGGTTATCTGCCGAGGGACTTTTTTAGCGAGTATGAATTTTGGCTGAAACGGGTTCATCCTGATGATCTGCCCCAATTTCGTCTTAGCTATTCTCAACTACTTCAACAGGAACGAGCAATTTGTGAATATCGTTTTTTACATAAACAGGGTCACTACCTGTGGGTACGGGATGAACAACGCTTAATTCGCAACGAGCAGGGGGAACCCTCGGAAATTATTGGTTCTATTATTGATATCAGCGATCGCAAGACTGTTGAACTAGCGTTGCAATTTAGTGAAAAGCATCTCAACACCATTGTTAGTAATATTTCTGATGGCATTATTATTCTGGATCAACAGGGATCAGTTCTATTTGCCAATCCAACGGCCGGTAATATGTTTAACCTACCAGCCAAGGAATTAATCAACTTTTCCATTGGTATTCCGATATCCATTGAAGAAAACTGGGAAATGGAAATTGTGCGGCGTGATGGTAGTTTAGGGATGGCAGACGTTAAAGTCTCTTTGGTTAATTGGGATGGCGAATCTCGCTATCTGATGGCCATTCGTGATATTACTCGCCGTCGTGCAGATGCGGAAAAACTGCGAAAGAGTGAAGAACGCTATCGGACGCTGATGGAAGCAGTGCCTAACCTGGTTTGGTTAATGGATAGTCATGGCAAGATAACCGATTGTAATGATCGCACGCAACAATATACGGGTTTATCCACAACAGAAATTCTAGGTCAGACTTGGCAAACTCTGATCCATCCTCAGGATCGTTCCCATGCGATGGCTCTCTGGTCGGATGCTAACCACACGAACCAACCATACTACACGGAATATCGTTTACGCCGGGCCGATGGCCATTATCGTTGGCATCTGGTACAAGCCTTGCCGACTTGGGATCAATCTAGTCAAAGTCAAATCTGGCTAGGTTCCTGTACGGATATCGATGATCTTAAACAAGGGGAAGCAATTCGTCGTCAACAAACAGAGCAGGAACGCCTCATTGCTAATATTACCCAGCGCATTCGCAAGTCTTTGCAACTGGAACAAATTCTTAATACAACCGTTGTTGAAATTCGTCGAATTTTACGCTGTGATCGGGTTTTAATTTATCAAGTCTATCCCAATGGCACAGGAGCCGCGATCGCCGAATCCGTTGGCAATAAATGGATCAAGGTCTTGAGTATTACCTTTCCCGAAGAAGTTTTCCCCGAAGAATGTTATGAACCTTACTTTGAGGGCCGGACTTTTGTCCTCAACGATCGCGATCGCCCCCCAGAAAGCGGCGTAATGCGGGAATGTTTAGTCGATTTTTTAGCCGAAATTCAGGTCAGGGCCAAATTAGTAGTTCCCATTGTTCAACCCGATAGCCTCTGGGGTTTATTAATTGCCCATCAATGTTCCGGCCCTCGCCAATGGGAAGAAAGGGAGATCCATTTACTACAGCAATTAAGTAATCAGTTGACCATTGCCATTCAACAATCTCAACTCTATGAACAACTGCAAATCGAATTGCGGGAACGGCAACAACTCGATCGGGTCGTTAAGAAAAGCTCAGAATTTATCGCAATTACTAACTCAGAATATAAGCTTCTGTTTCTCAATCAGGCCGGGCTGGAATTAGTGGGACTACCGAACTTGGAAAGAGCCAGGGAAATGACCATCCAAGATTTTTATTTTGAAACTGACCTCCCCTTTATTGAAAACGAAGTCATTGCCCAGATTTTAGAATTGGGTCATTGGGAAGGGGAACTGACGCTGCGCCATTTTGTCAGCCAACAGGCCATTCCCGTATTAGTAACGGCCTTTACCATCCAGGATAGCCGCACGGGGAAAACCCAGGATTTGGTCGCCATTATGCGTGATATTACTGAAATTAAGCAGGCAGAAAACAAGATGCTCGCTTCCCTAGAACAGGAAAAGGAACTCAGTGAACTGCGATCGCGCTTTATTTCCATGGCCTCCCATGAATTTCGCACTCCTCTAGCGATTATTTCCTCCTCCACCGGCATTTTAGAACTCTATCATCAGCGTCTGACAGAAGAGAAAAAGACCCAACATCTCCAGCGCATTCAAACAAGTGTCAAACACATGACAGAATTACTAGATGATGTTCTCATGGTCAGTCGGGCGGAAGCGGAAAAACTACTTTTTAATCCCGAAGTTCAGAATATAAAGACTTTTTGCACCAAATTAGTGGAAGAACTGCAATTGAGTAGTAATGATCATTCCATTGTCCTAACCACTAATCTCAGTATTAATCACTCTGCTAACGTCGAACTGAACAGCGATCTCCCCTGGCTGATTTCCTTTGACCCTAAACTAATTCGACAGATCCTCACCAATCTTCTCAGCAACGCGATCAAATATTCTCCTCAAGGCGGCCAAATTAAATTTATCCTCAGCCGTCTGTCCGATGCTGTGATATTTGATATTCAAGACCAGGGCATAGGAATTCCGTCCGAAGATCTCGAAAGATTATTTACCTCATTCCACCGCGCCCATAATGTTGGCACAATTCAGGGGACGGGATTGGGGCTTACCATTGTGAAAAAATGTGTGGATTTACACGGCGGTAGTATTGCGTTGGATAGTCAACTCGGCCAAGGAAGCCGTTTTACCATTCGTATTCCCCTTTGATCGAATAATCAATGGCCGTTAACTAACCTCAATCAACGAGATCGACAGAACCCCAAGTGGCCCAGCCGATCCCATC
>JAYKJI010000172.1:0-2939 GCA_035285405.1 Snowella sp.
AAGTCCATAAATTTGTCTGTACGGGAACCCTAGAAGAAAAAATCCATGATTTAATCGAGAGCAAAAAACAGTTAGCCGAACAAACCGTTGACGCAGGAGAAAATTGGTTAACGGAACTCGATACCGACCAACTGCGTAACCTGATCCTATTAGACCGCCAGGCAATTATTGAAGATTCATGATTCATCCGACCTGCTGACCTATGCCCCCCACTGAACAAATTTTTGTCGTTCTCGGTATTTTATTATTCACTAGCGTCCTCGCCAGTAAAGCCTCTAGTCGTTTTGGAGTACCGGCACTTTTACTCTTTTTAATAGTGGGGATGTTTGCCGGGGATGATGGCTTGGGTCATATTCATTTTGATGATGCCGTGATGGCGAAGTTAATCGGTGACTTAGCATTAACTATCATTTTATTTTCGGGGGGATTAGATTCAGAATGGCAGAAAATTCGTCCCGTTTTGTTACCCGGATTAAGTCTTGCTTCGGTTGGGGTCGCCATAACCGTGCTATTAGTGGGGAGTTTTAGTTGGTATATTTTAGGCTCTTTTTCGAGTTTTCAATTGGGCCCCAAAGGCATTTCCTGGGGAGAGGCTTTTTTATTGGGTTCGATTATTGCTTCTACCGATGCGGCGGCGGTGTTTTCGGTGTTACGCTCTAGCTCTTTTAAGCTATCGGAAAAGCTCCAGGGCATTTTAGAATTGGAATCCGGGAGTAATGATCCGTTAGCCGTTTTATTAACGTTAAATACTCTCCGGGTATTAACCAATGCCCAATTTTCTCCAGGGGAATTGATCAAAGAATTAGTGATTGAACTGGTGATTGGCGTGTTGCTGGGCTATGGGGCAGGCCGGGGGATGGTATGGCTAGTGAATCATATTCAATTATCAGCTTCGGGTCTTTATCCTGTATTGACTTTGGGGTTAATTTTCTTTTTGTCGGGAATGACAACTTTTTGCCATGGTAGCCCCATTCTTGCTGTTTATTTAGCGGGGATGGTGATGGGTCAACAAAATTTTGTTTATCGTCATACCATTACCAGTTTCCATGATGGTTTGACCTGGCTCGTGCAAATTATTATGTGTTTAACCTTTGGATTATTGGCTGTGCCCGGAGAATTACCGGAGAGTGCGGCAGTGGCCACGGCGATCGCCCTATTTTTAATTTTTATTGCGCGTCCCGTGAGTGTCTTTACGGCTTTAAGCTTCAGCCAATTTGCCTGGCGAGAAAAAATATTCATTGCCTGGGTGGGATTACGAGGAGCCATTCCGATGATTTTAGCGACGATACCCTTAACTCTCAACATTCCTCAGGCAAAAGAGATTTTTAATGTGGTGGTTTTTATCGTCCTCATTTCCATTTTGTTACAAGGATTAACCTTAATTCCCATGGCCAAATGGCTGAATCTTGGTGACTCTCCTGGCCCGACGACTTAACGAGTATTACCTCTTCCTTAACACGTCTTCAAACCTGAGGACTGACAAAATTCGTCCGGCTGGATCAACGCCAAAACCCAACAACGATGTATCAAGGTATACAAAAAATCCCTCAAGGGTCATTCCTCCGGTTAATCTGCATCTCCCATAACCGCATGGCTAACAGCGTGAAAGCTTTGCACCATCAAGCTTATAAACCTCCGACCGATAAGGATGGATAACCGAGAAGACTACCCCACCAAGGGTGATCGGGTTATTAACACTATGCAACAAAACTTTACGGACTCCCCTTGCTTTTGGGTAAAAACTCAGTACAATAGGGTAACTAAACTTGAGTCTTCTGCTGATTCTTAATTTCTCAATTGAGAAACCCCATTTTTTTAACGACTATCTATCCCCAATTTGTTAATCTTTGTCATTACTACCGTGAGGAGTAACCTAAAAATGAACTTTAAATCTTTAGCCTTCGGCCTCGCTCTTGCTGGTGCTAGTGTCCTGGGAGCCACCCAATCTGCTCAAGCCTACCAATTTAACTTTCTTGGGACTTCTGATGCGGGGGGAGGACTGACTAACTATGACTTTGAATTTGTTACCGAAGGCCCCTCAGATGCTCTTGCCGTTGGTCAGCAACTGCTCATTAGCGGTTTTGAGGGAGTTACTGGTCTGGCAACCTCACCTGTTACCGATAACGTTGCGGGGGTTTTACCCAGTAGCTTTGGTTTTCTGACGGGAGGGTTTACCTCTACAGCAGCCACCTTCGTTGCTCAAGCGAACGTCAACTTAATTCCGGGCAACATTCGCTATCAAACCTTTACTGTGACTGCCGCTAATACCCCAGGGGGAATTGTTACCCCATTTTTCCCGGGCCCTACGAATCCTCTTAATCCGACTCCTGTCCCTGAGCCTTTAACCATTATGGGTTCCCTGGCGGCTTTAGGTTTTGGGGTTTATGGCAAGAAGTTTGGCAATAAGCAAACGGAAGCGAAAGAAGCAGAACTCGTTTAAGGTTTCGGTAGCGGCCAGCCTAAGCGAGTTGGTTGCTGATAGATTTTCACGAGTGTGTTAACGTCCCTGGTTGAGATTGGGGGCGTTTCCTTTGTGGCAGAAACATACAGGACATCCTGGGGATTCGGACTATGACCCCAAATTCCCAGGGCATGGCCAAATTCGTGGCGAGCGGTGGCTAAGGTACTTTCCCTGCCTAAACCGGGCTTAATTTGGATCGTCATGCGGTGGTGAAGAATTGGGGGATTTTCGGTGGTTGTATAGAATTGATAGCGCGTTTGGGCGTTGCGGGCGCGAGGTAGGGAGATTTGACCCGTTTGGGGATTTTTTTGTGGGGTTAAGGGCGGTTCTTGATAGCGGATCTGAATATCGGCCTCTTCCCAATGGGGAATGATCTGTAAGGGTAAATAACGATTCCAGTCGGCGATCGCCTGTTTAACGGTTGCTGTCCATTGTAAAAAGCGTTGATTAGCGGCGGAAGAATCCTGATGATTCGGGG
>JAYKJI010000173.1:0-13703 GCA_035285405.1 Snowella sp.
CGCTTGATGTTGAATTCTACTGGTTTATGGAACTTCTATTTGAATGCTGCCTAATTGGTAAGAGATGATGAAATCCTTACTGTGCAAACTTTCTGTTTCTCTTTTATTTCCCAACAGGTCTATTGCTAATGCTTGTCCTTGTTTCGTCAGGGTAATGGCGATCGCTCTGCCATCTTGCAGCGATCGTTTTTTTTGTATTAATCCTTTCTCCTTCAATACCCGTACAGAGTCACTGGCCGTTGCAGCCGTTACGCCCAACCCCTCTGCCACCTCTGATAAGCGCATACTGCTACCATCTTTGGCCTTTAAAAGTGATAAAATTTGGGCTTGAGTAGGAGAAAGTCCATGTTGTCCCGCATCTTGCCAAGATTGGCTTTTCATGGCCAGACTGAGCTTAGAAAGACCGATCAGAATCTGCTGTTCCGTCGAGTCATCCGCCAAGTTTACCGCCCTCGTCACTTTTTTGATGTCTAGCTCTGTCATTGAAGATTTTGAAATCAGTTCTAGAGCCAATGTTTCGGATAAGTCCTCCCTGGTGCTGTATTGTTAAATACAAAAGTCCAACCCACAATAATCAACGAACCCACTAAAACGGGTGTTAATAAAAATTTCCAAGAAACTCCGCTCATAACTCCCACTAAGGCCACCGCACCGGATGGAGGATGAATAGTTCGGGTCAATTTCATACACTTAATCGTTGTGGCAACGGCCAAAGCCATCACCCAGGGAGCCGTTCCCAAGGTTTGCACACACAGAATTGCAATGAAAGCTCCCCAAAAATTCCCTCCAATCACATTACGCGGTTGGGCCAATGGACTATCCGGCACTCCAAAAACGAGAACGGCGGTGGCTCCCATTGGAGCAGCAATGAGCGGGTAGTGACTATAGGCTGAAAGATAAGCCAGCATCGCAATTCCCACAAAACTACCGAACCAGGACAATAACACCTGTGCATAGGAAAATCGCGGTTGGTAGGCTTGGCCCCATTGATGGGAGCGGCGAACCTGAACTCTCCAGCGTTTATGTCCTCTGAGAAGCTTGGTGAGGTTAAACCTATTTTGCTGAAGATAGGTGACGGATTTTCCCCGTAGAAACTGCTGAAATTGGGAAGAACGGGCTATTTTGGATAATTGAGATTTGCAGTTTTGCCTAATAACTCGTAAGAACTTCACCACAATCACTCCCGCAATAGAGGATATTATCCCTAATCTTACGCCAGATTATTTAGGACTCCTAATCAAAATTGCGAAACACTCCAATTCACTAATCTTATGGGTGAAGCTAATAAGTGCAAATAGACTGCCTTGATGTGATATTGCAGCGATCGCCCCTCCTTTCTCAACCAGGAAAACAGCGATCGCCGATCAATTTAAGTATTCAAAATCAAACAAGACCAACCAGTTTTTGACTTAAATCCCAGAGTTTTCTGGCCTTAGCATCATCACTACCTTCTGCCGATAATTCCTGGACAAAAGCTTCCCGACCTGCTTTTTGACGATTGCCCCAACTCCAATGCACACCCGAATCTTTGAACTCAGGATCGGCAACCACTTGAGCAACCCGTTCCCCTGATAATTCCTGGGTGACATAGCCGCCCGTAATATTTTTCTGGAACCAGGGGAAAATCGTACGAAAAAGGGGGTAATGGTTACGGAAAAGAGGTGTATCAGCCACACAACCCGGATAGAGTGAACTGAAGGTAATTCCGGTTTCCTGATGAAAACGACGATGAAGTTCCCGTGCCGTTAACATATTACAGAGTTTACTATCTTTGTAAGCTTTACCGGATTTAAACTTTTTGCCATTGATCATGGCGATCGGAGCCTTAAAGCCCGCCTCAAACCCTTCCAATTTACCGAGATCAGGGGGAGCCGGAATGGGAATTTTGCCGCCCAGTTCTTTGCTATTGGCAGTAACAGTCCCCAGAATAATCAGACGTTTATCATCGCCAGGACATTGTTTGAGGTCTTCGAGCAGTAAATTACACAGCAGGAAATGGCCTAAATGATTGGTGGCCACCGATAATTCATAGCCTTCGGGACTGCGTAAAGGCTGCTTTTGTAAGGGTAAATAGACGGCGGCATTACAGACCAGGGCATTGAGTGGCCTGCCCAAAACCCGAAAATTATTAACAAACCGTTTAACACTTTCTAGGGAAGCTAAGTCTAGCAACATAACGGTATAGCTACCCTGGGGAAAGTTCAGGTTAACGGCGGCATTTTGACCTTTGTTGACATCACGACAAGCCATAATTACGTGCCAGCCCCGTTCGACTAGGGCCTTAGCTGCATATAAACCGACCCCGGATGAGGCCCCTGTAACGATGACAGTTTGGGTCATTTTCTTAACTCCTAGATTATTATTCAGAACATTTTACTAACTAGGATCGCACAGGATTGAACCTGATTTCGGTTCTTTTTCTGGCCCCGATGCCGATCAATGGTTACGATTCCTAGTCGTCTGGCATTAGGGGCGAACCAGCAAACACTGACCATCAGGGCAGAGATCCTGTAATTCAATTTGCACTGATTCTATGTTCCAAATTTCCTGACAGTATTCCCGAATGGAGCGATCGCTGGAAAATTTACCCATCCGAGCCACATTGAGAATCGCCATTTTTGTCCAATGTTGGGGATCTTGGTAAGCCTGGCTAACCTCTTCCTGACAGTTTAAATAGGATTGGTAATCTGCTAAGAGAAAATAGGGATCTTGATGGAGCAAATTCTCGGTGAGGGGACGAAATAGTTCAGTATCACCATGAGCAAAGAAACCCGAATTAATCAGATCAATCACGCCTTTGAGATCCTCATTTCCTTGATAGTAATCCCAGGGATGATAGCCCGTTGCTTGCAGTTGAGTCACTTCCGGTGTGGTCAGACCAAAGAGGAAAAAGTTTTCGCTGCCCACCTCTTGCCGAATTTCCACGTTCGCACCATCGAGCGTACCGATTGTTAAGGCTCCATTCATGGAAAACTTCATATTGCCTGTGCCGGAAGCCTCTTTTCCCGCCGTTGAAATTTGTTCTGAGAGATCCGCCGCCGGATACACCCGTTGTCCTAGTTTAACGTTGTAATTATTTAAAAAGACGACTTTGAGGCGATCGCCGATGGCCGGATCTCGATTGACCACTTCTGCCACCGCATTAATCAATTTAATAATCAACTTCGCCATCACATACCCTGGAGCCGCCTTACCGCCAAAAATAAAAGTACGGGGTGGAATCTCTAGATTAGGATTATTTTTCAGACGTAAATAGAGACTAATAATATGTAAAACATTAAGATGTTGCCGTTTATATTCATGGATGCGTTTCACCTGCACATCAAATAGAGAATCAGGATCAACCACCAAATCATTGTTGAGCTTAATATAAGCAGCTAAATCCTGTTTGATGGCCTTTTTAATGTCTTGCCATCTGATCTGAAAATGACTATCTTCAGCAAAAAATTCTAATTGTTTTAATTCGTAAAGATTCTTAACCCAATTTTCGCCAATCTTCTCAGTAATTAATTGACTCAGACGAGGATTACTAAGCACTAACCAACGACGGGGCGTAACGCCATTGGTCTTATTACTAAATTTTTCCGGCCAGAGTTCATAAAAGTCCTTGAGAATCGTTTCTTTCAATAACTCAGAATGCAAGGCCGCCACCCCATTAATGGCATGGGAACCCACACCGGCTAAATGAGCCATCCGTACATACTTTTCCCCACTTTCATCAATTAAAGAAAGCCGGGCCAATTTATTCCCATCGCCAGGATAACGAATACGAACTTCATCTAGAAAACGTTGATTAATTTCATAAATAATTTCTAAATGACGCGGTAAAAGCGAACCAAATAAGCTCAATGGCCATTTTTCCAAGGCTTCCGGTAAAAGGGTGTGGTTGGTATAGCCCAGAGATTTTTGGGTAATATTCCAAGCTTTATCCCAATCAAAAAAGTGTTTATCTACCAACAAGCGCATCAATTCAGCCACACTAATGGCCGGGTGAGTATCGTTAAGTTGAATGGCAAAATGTTCATGAAAATTATCTAAACTAGGCTGTTCTGCTAAATGCAGACGCATCATATCCTGAAGGGAACAGGAAACAAAGAAAAATTGCTGAGTGAGCCGCAATTCCTTACCTTGAAGTTGTTCATCATTGGGATAAAGCACCTTGGTGAGGTTTTCGGAGGCGACTTTTTCGTTAACGGCTCCGTAGTAATCCCCCACATTAAAGCGTTGAAAATTAAAGGATTCTGCGGCTTCGGCTCGCCATAGGCGCATGGTATTAGCCGTATTCACTTTGTAACCTAAGATCGGCGTATCGTAGGGAATGCCTTTAATCACATGACCCGGAACCCAACGCACTCGATACTGATCCTGATTATCTTTATAGGATTCTGTATGGCCTCCTAGTTCAACCTGCACGGCTGCTTCTGGACGGACTAATTCCCAGGGGTTGCCATACTGTAACCATTTATCCGTAATTTCCACCTGCCAACCATCCCGAATTTCCTGGTCAAAAATCCCAAATTCGTAGCGAATACCATAGCCGATCGCCGGAATTTCTAGGGTAGCCAGGGAGTCCATATAACAAGCCGCCAACCGCCCCAACCCACCATTGCCGAGACCAGGTTCTTCTTCTATCTGGATCAGTTCTTCGAGATCTAAGCCAGAATCAGTAACAGCCTGTTTAACCTGTTCATACAAGCCTAAATTGACTAAATTATTGCCCAGGTGTGGCCCGACCAAAAATTCGGCAGATAAATAGCAAACGACTTTATTATCGTCACTTAGATAGGTTTGGGCCGTATTTAACCAGCGTTGTAAAAGGCGATCGCGGATCGTATAGGCTAGGGCCATATAACAGTCATGACGGCTGGCAATCAGGGGAAACTTCCCTTGAAGATAAAACAGATTATCTGCTAAGGCCCGTCTTAAGGTTTCGATACTCAAACCAGTGCGATCGTCTTCAACTTGAATGAGAGGATTGGTAGTAGGTAAATTCATAGGGCCATCCAAAAAAAAGTTTAGGCGGAATCAAGGACAATCTCAGTCCTATGCTACCAACTCCCCCCAGATAACGTGCCTAGAAAAAAGATAAAGAATTTATACAATCACATAACAACGCGGCCCCACCTTAGAGAGCATCGCCGCAAAAGCATCCGTCTTTTGCCCCTGTCCATCCACAACCTTACGGAGCGTGTAACCTCCCCCATCAAGCTTCGTCAAGATAATATTTTCACGGTACCAAATATCGCCGTTAGGACTATTCGTATCACGATACAGGATAAACTTGATCAGCCAGGTGGGAACTGAAAGGCCGAGGAGAATAGGTGTAATTTCTGCTCTTTGTAGGGAATGATCATCAAAACGAATTAAGTAAGTTAGGCGTGTTAATTTAACAAAATAGAGGAGCAATTTACCCTGAATAGAAGCATGGAAAGTCCACTGTTGAGGCGCGAAGACCTGGAGCAAAAGTCTTGAATACTCTGGTTCCCATTGGGCATTATAAAAAGTTAGACAGTCATCTGGCAGACCATTACCATCCATAAAAAATACACCCTGTAGGATTGCGGGTAAATCCGTTGGACGCTCCGCTTTCATCCAAGTGCCAATCGTGTTGAATTGCTGAACTTTAATTCCCATTTGAAATAACTGCTGAAAAAAAGCTAACCTTTATAGAGTGAATTTTATGGCCTCAGATTAACATAATAAAAAGCCGCCAGCGACCGAGGGCAACTGACGGTTTTCTCAATGGCGATAAAGTTTGAATTGATCCGGGTTGGATTTCGATTACATAGAAGATCCTAAACCTGCGTAGGCTCCATAAAAGAATAGACCAACAACGGCAATCACGCCTAAACCTGCGACAACGCCAACGATCCACAAAGGAATTCTACCTTCTGCAAACATGAATGCCCTCCTAAATAAAGTTTTAAGACGTTAAAAGATGGTTTGAGTTAAAGAAATAGCTAGAAAAAGGAATTCCTAAAACCGCTACCAGTAATAGTCGTAAATTGTGTTAATTAATAAATTCATTATTAATCACAATAGAAGACCCTAAACCTGCGTAGGCTCCATAGAAGAAAAGACCGACAACGGCAATTACTCCCATACCTGCGATAATACCAACGATCCACAAAGGAATTCTATTTTCTGCAAACACGAATGCCCTCCTTAATGAGACTCGAATAATGAAAGAAATAGTCTAGTTAAAGAAATAGCTAGAAAAAAGAATTCCTAAAACCGCGATCAAAAGTAACCCTAAAAAGAGGGAAGTACGGTTCAACTCTACTGGTTGCCGATTGGGATTTATGTTTCTGTCCATGTCAGTTAACTCCTAGCGTTGAATAAATTGCATAGCAGCGATCGCACCGATAAAGAAAACCGTCGGAACCGCTAAGGTATGAACGGCTAACCAGCGCACAGTAAAAATGGGATATGTAACGGGTTGATTAGGATTGTTAGTAGCCATTATTTATTACCTATTGTGTTAACTACTGATTAAATTGATTGATCTCATTGCCCGCATCATAGCGTTCACGGATAATAGGAAGCTCTTGACGGGTTTGAGTGAAATAATCATCAGGACGGGGGGTGCCAAAAACATCGTAGGCTAAACCAGTACTGACGAATAACCAGCCAGCAATGAATAGCATAGGAATGGTGATGCTATGGATAACCCAGTAACGAATACTGGTGACAATATCAGTGAATGGGCGTTCGCCAGTGGTACCGGACATGAATGTTCTCCTCCAAAGAAAAGCGTAAATCTTAGTTTACTATTTAATGGAACGGACTCAGCCGTTCAAGGAATTGGCCTAACGTTAGGCCGCTTCTACTGTGGGATTATATTTCAGTAGAATACCATTTTGCCCCAAAACAAAGCCTTTATCAGGCTTAATGAAGATGATACGGTAAAGATTGGCCGGCACATCCTCTAGGGCTTGGTCTTTTTGCCAGGTAATACCATTATCCTGACTTACCAAAAGATTGCCACTTCCCCCTGCAACCCAAACTTCTTCAGGAGTCCGATAGGAAAGATCTAGAAGTCCCCAGCTACTTTTCGCTAAAGGAGAAACCACGTCTCCCCAAACTTCCGCAGCAGGATCATCACTGAATTGCAGTTGTCCACCTCGTGCCAGCAACCAGAGACGACCATCTTGACCGTAGCCCATTTTTTGTAAACGGCGGGAAGAGTTCCGGTTGTGAGGTGTCCATTCTGTTTGGCCCGGTTCCCAGGTGGAATAAAAATTCCCTCTGGCCGATACTGCTACATAGCGACCATCTTGCGAACGCTCAATAGTACGAGCAACACCAACGGCCCCTTCTACCAAAGCTTTCCAGTTTTTACCACCATTACTGGTTTTATAGATTGCCCCCAGATCGGTAATCATTTCAGCCGTTTGAGGCCCTAGCGCAATAATACGGTAAGGCGCACCAGGCAGTTTTTCACTTAAGGGAATACGAGTCCAGGTTTGGCCACCATCTTGAGTATGGAGAAGGATCGACGGCTTACCCGTAATCCATCCTTCCTGACCATTAAAGCTAACGGCGGTAAAACTAGCTTTCTCATTTTCTAGATTGAGAAGACGCTGTTGCCAGGTAGTCCCCCCATCCGTTGTTTCAAAAATCGTTTCCTTGGTTCCGACTAACCAGCCATGCTGTTCATCGTCAGTGAAGGCGATATCGGCAAAGGTGGAATCCGTTTCCAAGGTAATGACTGACCAGGGGTTATACTCTAGGGCCGGAATTTTACTACAGCTAATACAAAAAACAGAAATGGCAAATAAGATAACAATTTGTTTCAGTTTTTGCCTTAAGAAATTCATAAACATCTGCTAAGGCACTCAAAATTAATACTTCCAGTCCAAGGGTCTGGAGAGGATACCGTTAAGATACAAATCGGCATTAATTTAAGCCATAAAGACTCAGAAAAAAGATAATGCCGAGGAGAAGTCCGCCAAAAATAAGCAGATTTTTCTGATCGGAAGTGAGGCGGTTAAACCCAAGTCCATAGTTAAGATTTTCCTCAAAGCCAGAGGGGGCATCGCCAGAGCCAGTATTCATAAACTGACGTTTTGGCACACCACATACAGGACAACGCCAAGGATCCGGTAATGCCTCAAAGGGAGTCCCAGGGGGAATATTTCCTTTTTGATCGCCTTTTGCAGGTACATAAATGTAGCCACAGGCACGGCATTCGTAATTAGGCGAGGCTTGTTCGGCTAGGGTTTTTTCGGGTTTGCGATCGCTCATTGCTTGACTAAGCAAATCTGAAAATGTCTGTAACAAATTATCACACAAAAACACCCCATCATCAGTTTTCTGGACTGTTGCTTTCGAGGAAAAGCCGCCCAAGCCTACCAAGATGAGGTTTTGCGAGAATTTTTTGGCGAAGTTATGGGAAAAAAATGAATTTCCCTTTACCTATCTTAATCAAGGAGGGCCAGATAAATTATTTAGCTTTGGGTTGGGTCAAAATTTCCCAGGCTGTTTTAGCCGCTTCCCCTAGGCGATCGCCGAAGTCATTGGCCTGCTTGACGACATTTTCCCAATCTTTTTCCACATCGGACTGGAGTTGTTGAATGGCACTCTCAATGCGATCGGGATCGAAGAGATTAAGATTCTCCACCTGTTCCCTGGCTTTGCGGACAGATTCGAGATAGTTCTCACGGGCAAACTCACCGGCTTTTTGGGCTTCGCTAAAGGCTTTGGTTTGAATGGCTTCGAGGAGAGCTTTGGTTTCTGCTTTTAAGCTTTCTGTTTCAAGGATAGGCAACACAACGGCCCCATCTGTCTGAAGTTCTTGTCCTGATTGTGAATCTGAGGAAACCAGGGCAGAGTTCTCCGCAACCACCTCAACCGCAGAATTGTCTTGGGGAAGATTATTGTCAACCGTCATAGCGTCATGTCTCCTGGCTGAATGTAACTGAATATTAACAATTTCCTGGGGAATTAACCACCGTTCACCGTGATCACCAATACGTTGTTTCCCTGTCAAGTCTCGCTAACCTTAGGATTTAAAATAGAAGCAGTGATCTTTTTATATTTATTGAACTCAAAATTTTGTCTGATTTTGCCCCTCTTTACTCCTATGCCCAAGCCTGGCTGCAACGTTTGCAACAAGACCGAGCGATCGCCGTTTTGCGTGTTAGGGATGTTTCTTTAGGTCAAGTATTAGCTGCTGCCGTCGCCCAAGGAGGAATAGGACTGATCGAAATTACCTGGAACAGTCACCATCCCGAACAAATTATTGCCTCTCTCCGTGAAACTTTACCTAACTGTTTAATTGGCACGGGAACGGTATTAACCCTAGAAGATTTGGAAGGGGCGATCACCTGTGGTAGCCAATTTTGTTTTACACCCCATGTTAACTCTCGCTTAATTGAGCGGGCCCTTCAGGCAGAAATACCTATTATTCCAGGTGCTCTCACTCCGACCGAAATTGTTACAGGTTGGCAAATGGGAGCCAGTGCCATCAAGGTTTTTCCGGTACAGGCCCTGGGCGGGACAGACTATATCCAAGCATTGCAGGGGCCATTGGGTAGCATTCCCCTCATTCCGACCGGCGGTGTCACCCTTGATAATGCTTTAGGGTTTATTCAGGCTGGGGCGATCGCGGTAGGTCTATCCGGCCAATTATTTCCCCCCGATTTGATTGCCGCTCAAAATTGGACAGCTATTACTCAAAAGGCGAGATTGCTATGTGAGCAACTTAAGAATATGTCAGGGAATTCCTGCTAACACTCAGCCGAATGTCCCTTTTTGGTCAATAATGGGGTGACAGTTAAGAAGTTCGCTCTTCTTAATCTCTGATTAGCCTTTCTCCAGACGAGTCCTAACAGCCTATTTCGATGAAGGGCAAACTCTGTTTATGGATTTTATCAATTGAACGTAACGATTATATATGGTGATCAATAACGGAGCCGACAGCCAGCTTTTTCTGCTAGAAGTAACTCTTGCGTCCCAATCCCCTACTAAAACCTTAACCGGACTTTCTCTACGCCGAGGGCAATGGTTCCTAAAAGTTCCCGTTACCCGTCTTAGCCAGGAAATTCGTCAGCTTACCCGTCTTGGAGTCAAGATTCTCCGTATTACGCCTGTTTCCCTGCTTTTAGCCACGGTTAATCTGGATTGGTGGTTAGAAGTTTATACCGATAATCCCCGTTGTCTTTACTATTTTGGCCCTTTCAACAGTGAAGCAGAAGCTCAATATCATCAATCCGGCTATGTGGAAGATCTTCAGCAGGAGGGAGCCGATAATATTTCTGTCCAAATTAAGCAATGTCATCCTCAAACCCTGACTCAAGAATGGTAGCGAAGCAGGATTTTAGCGGCTTCTGATTATTTGGGCAGTAGTCCTCTCTGTTCTTGGGCAAACATTGAATTGTTGTAATAAGGGAAGATTTTGGCGATCGCCGAGGATTTTTAGTGTCGTTGTCGGGGTAAAGAGCCTGTCTGCAACGCTCGAAAATCTGAAGCATTGATGTCTTTTGGGTATCTACATAGACTAAGGACAATCCTGATAACTCATTCCATAGAGAAAAACAATGTAAATCGCTCAAAAAAATTATTTGTAAAAGTTAACAAAAAGTTTACAAACTTTAATATAATCAGAGCAACAACTAATAGGTATTTCTTCTTATTGTCATGACGGTGGATCACTTCCCTTGGCTCTCTGCAATCATCCTCTTTCCTCTGATTGCTTCTTGTCTCATTCCCATACTGCCCTACAAAGACAGTAAACAAGTTCGTTGGTACGCCCTCGGTGTGGCGATCGCGGACTTTATCTTAATGATTTATGTTTTCAGTCAGCATTACGACCCCACGCAATCATCCTTTCAATTAGTTGAGAAATATGCTTGGATTCCCCAATTTGGACTGAGTTGGGCCCTATCAGTGGATGGGATTTCCATGCCCTTAGTCCTATTGGCCGGTTTAGTCACCACTCTATCTATCTTTGCCGCTTGGCAGGTTGACCACAAACCGCGACTATTTTACTTTTTAATGCTGCTGTTGTATGCAGCCCAAATTGGTGTCTTCGTGGCCCAGGATATGCTGTTGCTCTTCATCATGTGGGAATTGGAACTCGTTCCTGTTTACCTACTGGTATCGATCTGGGGTGGCCAGAAGCGACAGTATGCCGCTATGAAATTCTTACTTTACACAGCCGCCGCCTCTATTTTCATTCTGGTTGCAGCTTTGGGCATGGCCTTCTATGGCGATAACATGACCTTTGATATTGCTGAATTAGGTTTAAAAGACTATCCCCTCGCTCTGGAACTATTTCTCTACGCCGGACTGTTAATCACCTTTGGTGTTAAATTAGCGGTCTTTCCCCTCCATACCTGGCTCCCCGATGCTCACGGTGAAGCTTCTGCCCCTGTGTCGATGATTTTAGCGGGCGTATTGCTCAAAATGGGTGGTTATGGCTTAATTCGTCTCAATTTAGGATTGTTAGAGCAGGCTCATGTTTACTTCGCTCCCATTCTGGTCATTTTAGGGGTCGTTAATATCATCTATGGCGGTTTTAGCTCCTTTGCTCAAACCAATATGAAACGCCGTTTAGCCTACTCTTCCATTTCCCACATGGGCTTTGTCTTAATCGGAATTGCCTCTTTTACGGATCTAGGGATTAGTGGAGCCATGCTACAAATGATCTCTCATGGTCTCATCGCCGCCGCTTTATTCTTCTTAGCTGGTGTCACCTACGATCGCACCCATACCCTGAACCTGGCTGAAATGGGGAACATTGGCAAAATTATGCCGAAGGTCTTCGCCCTTTTCACAATCGCTGCGATGGCATCTTTGGCCCTGCCTGGTATGAGTGGCTTTGCGAGTGAACTATCCATTTTTGTCGGTGTTAGCAGTAGCGATATTTACAGCACTACCTTCCGTACGGTCACAATCTTTTTAGCCGCCGTTGGTTTGGTGTTAACGCCAATTTATCTGCTCTCGATGCTACGCCAACTCTTCTATGGCACCGATGCCCCTCTGGTTTGTGGTTTGGAAGATCAAAATCAGACAAAACGGGAAAGTCAAGAGGCAGTCTGTTTTGGAACCAGTTGTGTGTTACCCGAAAATGCCCACTATGAAGATGCCTATCCCAGGGAAGTCTTTATCGCCGCTTGTTTCTTGTTGCCGATCATTGCAGTGGGTCTCTATCCTAAGTTAGCCACTCAATCCTACGATGTGACAACGGTGGCTCTTAATGGCCAGTTACGTCAGTCCTATACCCAAGTAGCTGAAGCTAGTACTAACAATATCTATGCCGAATTAATGACGGCTCCTCGTTTACCGGAAGCTAAAATTGCTTCTAGCCTAGGTGTCCGCCCCTAGACAATCTGAATACTATTAGTTCATCTAAATATTAAATTTTTTCGGCGATCGCTTTTTATCTTCACGGTAAGGGGCGATCGCTTTTGACTAACAGCCCCTCCAATAAATTATCATGGGGAAGGAGACAGTCTTGTAATAAGCATCTGGACAATCAAAAATGCCAAGAAATACATCTAAAATACCTAAATCTCAAAAAAGAAGTTTCTCAGGATTTGATCTTGCTTCTGCCTATAAACAATTGGGGATTAAGACATTACTACCTTGGTTATTACCAGTCACTCCCCTAGAACCTACAGATTTTTTCATTAAAAGGTTAGAGCGACTCCATCATATTTTTGATCTCCGAACCTATGAAGAATCAAAAAAATTGCTAATTGATGCTTTCTGTGAAGAAGCAATGGAGAAAATCGAAAAGTTAAAAATTTGGAAGGGAGGCAAAATAGAGAGTGACGTTTTAGTGGGAAATGCAGATTATTTGATTGCGGAAAGACAAGATTATTTGGATACACCTTTTTTATGTATTGTTGAGGCAAAACGTGATGATTTTGAGCAAGGACTGGCTCAATGTCTCGTAGAAATGCAAGCCTGCCAATGGCAAAATAATCAGGTGGGAAGACCAATAGATGTCTTTGGAATTGTAACCAATGGACAAGGGTGGGTATTTTATAAACTGACTTTGACGAGTGAAGTCTATGAAACTAGAACCTATATTTCGGATGATGCGGCTCAAACTTTAGGAGCTTTACGCTATATTTTTCAAGAATGTGAAAAAAATTTGGTTTCATCATTAAAGTCCTAAATTCCAATGATCCTGACTTTAATTGATCGGCGATCGCTTTTTTTCTTCACGGTAAGGAGCGATCGCTATTGGGTGATTTTCAAAGTAAAAGTCTTAACAATTGATAAACTAAACGGAAAAGCGAGAGGACGGCCACAAGTCCTAAAGCACCAAAACTTGCCAGCACGATTACCCCCCAAAAAGGGGTACTGAGCATAGGAAAAGATTGAGAAAGAGACAGAAAAAGAGTAGTAACTAAGGGCGTTTTAAGATAAAGCAGAGGCAAAAACCCAAATAATACCGTACTGACTCCGGTAATAACCAGCATTTCTAATTTTTCGATGATCCTTCCCCATTGAGCAAAGATTAATCCGCCTGTCATCATGCCCCAAAGTCCCATACTAATGCCCGGTGAGGAGAATAAACTAGTGGTTGCAATCCAGATTAGTGTGCTGGCATAACCTGTAAACGCTGCACAGCCCAAAAGCTCTAGGGTAGAAAATGCAGATTGGTTTTGATGTTGTACCTGTCCTGGCGGCGGTACGGCTGGTGTTGCTTGGGGAGTTCCTTGAATTTTGGTAGAGGAATGACTGGG
>JAYKJI010000174.1:0-20445 GCA_035285405.1 Snowella sp.
AAGTTAGTGAAAGACATTTCTAGTTGGTTAAGGCGACGAGTACTCAAATCCTCAACCACATCCTGACGATCTAGAAATTCCTGAAACACTTTTAGCCCTCGTTCCCGATTAATGAGATTTAATCCCAGGGTGAGAATAAGGGGAGAGGTGGCCCACACAATTTGCTGAGTGATGATAGCGGCTACCGTTCCCCCCACAGAAGCAATTAAAGAAAAATACTCAGTAATGGTTAACCAATGGCGAGAGTTGGTAGTCATGAGATCAATTCAGAAGGGTAATTACGAAAACGTTTTTAGTTCAATTAAGTTTCCGAATTAAAATCCCATCGCCTCAGCTACGGCTGCAATTTGGGGTTTAATGCCGGACTTGACTTGATTACCACTATTATGAACGGCACAATCAGGATCTTTCAATCCATTACCTGTGAGCACACAAACCACCGTCGCACCATCGGGAACCTGTTCTTTGACTTTTAACAGTCCAGCAATGGAGGCGGCACTGGCTGGTTCACAGAAAATCCCTTCTTTGCCCGCTAATAAACGGTAAGCCTCTAAAATTTCGTCGTCAGTAACTGCCTTAAATTCACCTTGACTGGCGTTGGAGGCTGCCCAGGCTTTTTCCCAATTAGCAGGATTACCAATACGAATAGCTGTGGCTAAGGTTTCGGGACGGGCCACGGGACTACCTGTAATAAACGGGGCGGCTCCTGCAGCTTGAAATCCCATCATGCGAGGTAGGCGATCGCTTTTTCCCAAGGCCTTATACTGACAAAAGCCCATCCAATAGGCACTGATATTACCGGCATTGCCCACCGGAATACAAAGCCAATCAGGGGCATTTCCTAAAACATCTACCACTTCAAACGCGGCGGTTTTTTGTCCCTCTAAACGATAGGGATTAACCGAATTGACCAAAGTGACAGGATATTTTTCCGAGAGTTCCCGCACTGCGCTAAGGGCTTCATCAAAGTTGCCATCAATGGCGATCACTTCTGCTCCATAGATTAAAGCTTGGCCCAATTTACCCAGGGCCACGTAGCCATCAGGAATTAACACAAAAGCTCGCATTCCTGCCCGTCTGGCATAGGCCGCGGCTGCTGCTGAAGTATTGCCTGTACTAGCACAAATAACTGCCTTGGCTCCTGCTTCCAGGGCCTTGGAAATGGCCATGGTCATGCCCCGATCCTTAAAACTGCCAGTGGGATTTAACCCGTCATATTTAGCAAATACTTTAACGCCTCGACCAATCTCAGCCGCGATCGCTGGTACAGGAATGAGGGGAGTGTTGCCTTCTAGAAGGGTGATAACCGGGGTCTGTTCGGTAACGGGTAAAAAGGCTCGATAGGTTTCAATTAACCCGCGCCAACGACAAGCTGAAGTTTGAGGACAGACGAGGTTCCCCGTTTGCACAGAAGATAAATAATTGGCAGTAGAAAGGGTCATAAACGTGGATAGAGATAAGGTTTTAGCAGGCAGTGTGGGACAACGGGTTTAGGAAAACGCAGGATGCCTAATCCACTATTGTATCGATATTCAGGAACTTTAATTTAGGCAACTTTTGCCAAAAGAGGAGCCGCCTTTAACAGTTTCTGCGTGTATTCATTTTGTGGATGGGTAAAAATGGACTCTGTTTTCCCTATTTCCACAATCTGTCCCCGATTCATCACTGCAATGCGATCGCATAAAAAGCGAGCCACCCAAAGATCGTGGGTAATAAAGAGATAGGTCAAATTAAAAGCGGATTTGAGTTCCAACATCAGGTCAAGCACTTGACTTTGTACACTGGCATCCAACATACTCACCGGTTCATCACAGATAATTAATTTAGGTTTCGTAATTAATGCCCTGGCGATCGCCACTCGTTGTTGTTGACCCCCCGATAGATCCCTGGGGTAACGGTGATAATACTCTTCTACAGGGGTTAATCGCACTCTTTCTAACATGGCCTTAACCTGTTGTTCAGCTTCGTCAGGGGTTGCTAGTTGATGAATAAACAGGGGATCGGCGATCGCTTGGCCCACAGTCATCATCGGATTGAGACAGGCATGGGGATCCTGGAAAATCATCTGAATTTGCCGACGTTTTTGGCGCATTTGGACTTCTGAAAGTTGGGTCAGATCTTCACCATCAAAAATGACTGAGCCAGAGGTTGGTTTCAGTAATTGTAAAATAGTGCGTGAAAGGGTGCTTTTACCGCAGCCCGATTCTCCTACGAGTCCAAAAGTTTCGCCAGGATAAAGATTAAAATTAATATCATCAACGGCTTTAATCAGTTTTTTTTCTTGAGTGAAAAATTGCTGGATTAGATTGCCTTCTAAACTAAAATATTGCTTGAGTTGGTTGACTTTCAAGAGGGGTTCGGGTAAAGGTTCTAAGCTTTCTGCTGGAGTGCCAATCTCATGAATATGGAGAGCCGCTTCTAACAAAGATTGGGTATAGGGGTGATTCGGTTGATACAAAATTTGGTTAATTTCCCCCATTTCTACAATTTCGCCGCCATTCATCACCGCCAGGCGATCGCAGTATTCCCCCACCATTGCTAAATCATGGGAAATCAACAGCAAACCCATCTGATCTTCGGCACATAAACGGGTTAACTCCTGCAAAATTTCCGCCGCGACGGTGACATCTAAACTGGTTGTTGGTTCATCCGCCACAATCATTTTCGGTTTTAATAATAAAGCCAGAGCCATAGCGACCCTTTGCCGCATCCCACCGCTAAATTCATGAGGATATTGGCCCCAACGATCCGCAGTAATTTTAACCCGTCCTAAGGTTTCCAAGGCGATCGCCTTCGCCTGGGTACGAGATAACTGGGGTTGGTGGGACTGTAGGGTTTCTAAACAGTGATCACCGATGGTCATCAAAGGATCTAGGCGTGTCATGGGATCTTGAAACACCAATGCCACCACTTCCCCCCGAAATTGCCGTAATGCCGTAGTTTCTAAATCAAAAACCGATTTCCCCTCGAAATAAATGGCCCCTTGATGCTGGGAAGACTCTGGTAACAAACGCATGACTGTTCTTCCTAAGGTGGATTTACCACAGCCGGATTCCCCCACCAATCCTAACTTTTCGCCTCGGTTGAGGGTAAAGGACACTTCCTTAATTGCCCAAGTTTCACTGTGGGGATAGGCAACCGACAGGTTTTCAACGGCAAAAAGGGGTGAGTTCATTAGTTTTGTTTCCTCGGTCTCAGGGCGATCGTTTCAATAACTACCCTGTATTATCGTAGAATTGGGAAGAATTTAAGAAGAATCCACTGTTAAATAACCCATGCAACGCCGACAACTGATTCGCTATACGGGAGCCACTGCCCTTGCTACGTTAGGAACGCTGGGAATGTCTGCCTTTCGTCCCAGTCAAGCCCAGTCAACAAGCGGTTCTTTGTTAGTGGAATGGTTAGGACACAGTGCCTTTCTGTTTACCGGCGGCGGAACTCGAATTTTAGTTAACCCCTTTCGGGCGATCGGTTGCACGGCAGGTTATCGTTTACCCAAGGTCAAAGCAGATCTGGTCTTAATTAGCTCTCAACTCTGGGATGAAGGTGCGGCGGAAAATTTGCCAGGCAATCCCAAAATTCTATTTGAGTCTGGGGTTTATGAAATTAATGGCTTAAAAATTCAGGGTGTGGGAATGCCCCATGATCGAGTCGGTGGCAATCGTTTTGGCACTAATGTGGCTTGGCGTTGGACTCAGGGCGGTATTCGGGTTGCCCATCTTGGTGGAGCCGCTTCTCCTATTACCGATGAACAAAAGATTTTATTGGGAAGCCCTGATGTGGCCATGATTCCTGTTGGCGGTGGCCCCAAAAACTATACCCCCGAAGAAGCAAAGGCAGCCATGTTAGTTCTGAATCCGAGGGTAATGATTCCTACTCAGTATGCCACCGTTGCCTCAGATAAGAGCAAATGCGATTTGCAACCCGTGACAAGTTTTTTGGATTTGGTTAAGGGGATGAATATGACCTATATCTCCAGTAATCAATTGCTATTAAAACGAAGTGATTTACCCAAAGAGGGAACTTTAATTCGGGTTTTTAATGAGCGTAGTGTTTTGAAAGCTTAAGTTCGAGACTAAACTCAACTGACCTGAACCAACGGAAAAAAAGCTAAGTCTATATTGGGAGGACTACTTTGTAATCTAAGGATGTTTTGCAGATGAGAGCATCGATTCGGTTTAGGACAAGTTTATTCTGCCTCATTTTCAGTATTGCGTTTTGGTTGATCTTAATAGTTCCCGTTCAAGCGCAGTCACTCCCTTATTTTGCTGTTCTCTCCCAGCCAGACGAGCCTTTAGCACTGCATGTTCTTAATAGGCTGAGTTTTGGACCAAAACCTGGTGATTTAGAACATATTCAGGCGATCGGGATCGACGCATATCTTCAGGAGCAACTTTCCCCGAATAATCGACTTCAGCCGATCGATCTTGAACAAAAACTTGATCGCTTATCTAGTATTTTTCTAACTTCTCCCCAATTATTACAAATTTTTCCTCAATCCATACAAGGGAAAAAGCTAACCCTCGAAGAACGAAACCAGTTCAGACGACTAATCCGTTCGCAAGCTATTACAGCTCGCCTATTAAGAGCGACTGAAAGTCCGCAACAGTTACAGGAAATAATGACGGCTTTTTGGTTTAATCATTTCAATGTTTCTTTCGATAAAGGCAATAATGGTATACTGATTAGCTCCTATGAAAATCAAGCTCTACGTCCCAACGTACTAGGCAATTTTCGAGATTTATTGGAGGCAACAGCGAAACATCCTGTGATGTTGACCTATCTTGACAATATTCGCAATCAAGCTCCCAATTCTCGTAATCCTAAGGTCGGAATCAATGAAAACTATGCCCGTGAGCTGCTAGAATTACATACCCTTGGTATAGATGGTGGTTACAAACAGTCAGATGTCATTGCTTTAGCACGAATTTTAACAGGGTGGGGAATTGTATCAGGAAAACAGTTAGCCGATGTCGATCTGAAGGGTAATGGTTTTTATTTTGAAAGCAAGCGTCATGATTTGAGCGATAAGGTTTTTCTTGGTCGCACCATTAAGGGAACAGGAGAAGCGGAGGGAGAGCAAGTTTTAGATATTTTAGCCAAACATCCTGCAACAGCGAAACATTTAAGTTATAAATTAGCTCAATATTTTGTCAGCGATCGCCCGCCTCAATCTTTAGTGAATCGTCTTAGCCAAAGCTATTTAAAGAGTGATGGCAATATTAAATCGGTGTTAGATACCTTGTTTCATAGTCCCGAATTTCGAGATCCCCAATACTTCGGTAAAAAATTCAAAACTCCCTACGAATATGTCGTTTCTAGTATTCGTGCAAGTAATTTAGAAATTACTAATGCGGGCGGGGTTGATGGGATACTAAAACAAATGTCAATGGGAATTTATGATTGCCCCACTCCTAATGGTTATGCCAATACTGAAGAGGTTTGGTTAAACCCTGATGCTTTATTACGACGTTTAACATTTGCAACCATCGTAACTAGCAAAAAAGTTGGATTTTTGAAACCCTCTGATCCTACGTCGTCATCTCTCAAAACAGAAGATTTGTACCGTACCTTGGGTAATAGATTTTCCAAAAACACCCAACAAGTGATCGCCAATAGTCCTCCCGATCAAGGGGCAATGTTAATTTTGGGAAGCCCTGAATTTATGTACCACTAAAAATTTAACTTAGTGACTAAGAATGTTTTATTTGTTCGTTAAATTTTTTCCATATAAAAAAACTATTTGGTGGACTTACCGATGAAACGACGAGATTTTTTACAATACGGAACCCTCGCGACAGGCAGTCTCTTTCTCAGTTTGGGATCTAGTCAATGGCTTTTTAAAGCTCAAGCCGCAACTTCTTCCCCCCCAAGATTGATCGTAATTCTTCTACGAGGAGCCGTTGATGGGTTAAATATCCTTGTTCCTTATACCGACTCCACTTATTACGAAGTTCGTCCCCAAATTGCGATCGCCCCCCCCAATAACGACAACGGTGCATTAGCTTTAGACGACCGATTTGGCTTACATCCCTCCCTATCCTCCCTGCTGCCACTCTGGCAAAACAAGAGCCTAGCTTTTATTCCTGCTTCTGGTTCTCCTGATCCCACTCGTTCTCATTTTGAGGCCCAAGATTATCTGGAAAGCGGTACACCTGGCCAGAAAAAGACTGCGACAGGTTGGCTCAATCGTTTACTCGCCGAATTTGATGACCGAAATCCTGTACAAGCTTTAAATGTAGGTAATACAACACCTCGTATTTTAATTGGCCCTCATGCGATCGCTAGTTTAGCCCCTGGTAATGCGGCTAATCGTTCCCTTCCTATTGACCAACCTAAAATTAGCAATGCTTTTGATCGTCTGTATCAAGGACAGGCTAGTATTGATCGAATTTATCGGGAGGCTCGAACAGCTCGGCAGATATTATTAGCAGATTTAAACAAGGAAATGACAGCGGCTAGTCAAGGGGCCCCGTTACCCAATGGTTTTGTTGGAGACGCTCAACGAATCGCCAAAATTATGACCCAAGATCCCAAAGTACAAATAGCCTTTATTGATTTGGGAGGATGGGACACCCATATTAATCAGGGCAGTTCTCAGGGATCATTAGCCAACCGATTGCAACCCCTAGGAGATGGTTTAGCTGCCTTAGTTCAAGGATTAGGAAACCTTTACAAAAACACAGTTATCGTCGTGATGTCAGAATTTGGCCGCACAGTACGAGAAAATGGTAGTGGAGGAACGGATCACGGACATGGCAATGTAATGTGGTTAATGGGAGGCAGTCTGAAAGGAGGTCAAATATGCGGTAGCTGGCGAGGTCTGGCAACTTCAGAACTTTATGAAGAAAGAGATGTACCTGTCTTGACAGATTTTCGAGATCCTCTCTCAACAATTTTGGCAGGACATTTCCAATTAAGTTCTGCTCAACTGAAACGAGTCTTTCCAGACTACGGAATACAGCAACATTTACCTTTTCTTTAGTTTTAATGAACAGATAATAGTTTAGGGGCGATCGCCGATTTAGGGATTAGATATGATTCCAAAATATTTAGTGTCTCCACCCAAAACAAGGAAAAGTAATCCCCCCTAAAATACCAGCGATCGCCTTGAGATTGACTAAACTTTAATTCACGATACTAAAACTATTAGTTCCAGCCAATTTTTTATTCAGCGTAATCCATAATTCTGACTTGTCAGAACGCAGACTACTAAAATAATCGCTGTTAGCGGTTAACGTCACACCATTCAACGTCACCTGAGCAGGGTTAGCCGGGCCAGTGTAGTTACGCACCACGATAATAGGAGAATTGAGCGTTGCCGGAGCCGAGCTAGATATCACAAAGGATAAAGAAACCTTATTACTAGCAGCATTCACTTCCCAGGTGCCAAAAACAGGGCTAAATCCTGAAGGACTATAGGTAATTGTGTCCGTTCGCCCCACTCCTGCAATGCCACTCGTCAATACCGTTCCCACACTAGCGGTTAAAGTGGTTAAACTCGCTGTCTTCGCTTGCAGGGCAATATTTTGAGTCGGATTGGCTGAATGAGGATCTAAGACAATATAAACGCTATAACTCACTTTAGGATAGCCGCTTACCGTATAACCATTAGAACTAGTAAAAGAACTATTACCCAAAGATCCCCAATCTGCCCCCCAGGCCAAACGTTTATTATTCGTTGTCTGAGTTGCATTGGAAACAGAGTATTGAATTAATTGATAGGCCCAATCACCTGTACAGGGCATTTTGTGATTGTAAGCAGGCCCCGCACCACCATCATTGAGACAAAGGGTTCCCATCGTTGCACTTGTTTTCCCTCGCCAAATAGGAGCTTGATAATTGTTGTAGCCTCCAGCATTTTGAAGGGCTGTTATGCGGGTTCCGGCTATACCCATTTCAGCATCCACCGTTGTCGTCCAGAGCGAACTATAGGGCGCACCCGGATTAAGCTGAGAATAGTCCCAATCATTGTTCATGGTGAAGGGATTACCGGAAGAAATAAATTTATACTTATCGCCCCAACCAACTCCCGCCACGATCGCCGAACCATCACCCCCTTCGATCTTCATATCTCCATAGGGAGCACGAAAGTCAGAATCGACGGCACGATTAGGAGCGGCAGATAAATCATAGGTGACTGACCAGATAGGATAGTTACGACCTGTCGCAAAGAGCCATTGAATCCGAACAGGCATATTATAAACGGTGACATTCGACTTATTGGTACTGTTAATAGTTGTCCAGGGCGCAAAACCACTATTAATCGCTGCTTGGGTCAGGCCATAGCGAACATAGTTCAGAGTGTATTCATGGATGGCATGGTGCGTTCCGGTAAATACCTTGCTGTAGGTCGCACTATTGCCAGAACCCAGGGGAGAATCACTGGCTCCATAGGCACTAGCAAAGGAGGGATTGCTTAGGTGAGCGACAATATAGCCAAACCCTCCAGCACTGGCCCCAGGATTGATGGTTCGCGTTGTGCCATCGGCTAGTACATAAGTGAACTGTTTAGCATTACCCCCCTTACTAGTGTCGTTTCGTGCCAAAGCGGCCGTTCGGAGACGACAACTGCTGTCATACCACTTATATTGATCATTCAAAAAGCCGTTAAGACTAACGCCACCATTAGCAGTCCCCGAATCCACGACTAAAGAACCACAGCTACTCGTGGTTGTAGTGGGAACCAAAGTGATGTTATCGAGGTTAAAGACAATGTTTCCTTGGCCTAAACCATCCTGAAAGTTCAAGCGTTGAAGAGCGGTAAGGGTTCCTGCCAAGGCACTAATGGGAATGGTGACAGTTGACCAGGTATTAGCAGCTAGGGGCGGGGATGCGTAGGTTGAGAGGGAAACCGCTTTGCCTAATGTATTACCATTTTGAAGCGTGATGCTAAGGTTGGCTACCTTGGCAATATTACTGGACGCACCTGGATTTACGTCAAAAGAAACAGCCGATAAAGAACTTAAACTGGTGGTGGTGGGACTTTGACTGAGACTAAAGGCTCCCCAGGGATCGGTAATGGTGACTTTTGCCGAGGCGGTTCCAGACTTTTTAACGGTGGTGTCATTGAGATAGGTGGTTCCCCAACTCCAGTTATCCCAACCCGTGACCAGACTATCCGTATAAACAGCCGCCGCTGATGCCGTCTGACCATAACCGGCGATCGCCCAGGAAATTAAGCCTAAGCCCAGGGTCGCAGCAATCATTTTGATTCGTTTAAACATTGCGGTTGGCCTCGAAAATGAAGAAAATGAATATCGGACAAAAAGATTAGCTAAAATAAATCAGAATACAAAGTTTAAAAGTAGAGCTAATACCATTTTTCAAAACCCTTGTCGATCAATCAGCGAGGTCAAAGCCTTACAGTGAGCGGATCTTTGTACGTTGAACGTTTTGAAATTTGGTATAACACCAAACTTGCTTTCGGTGAAACTGAAGTTGACCTTCAATCTTATAGTTCACTCAATGAAGAAATTATAATTTGAGTAAGTTGTGTGATATGAAAACAAACAATTAGTGATGACGTTGCAAATCTTGAGGCTAAAAGATTTTTGATGCCTGTTAACCTTGTATTCTCTGTCTCGTCTGTATAACCACCATCATGGGAGAAATAGCCCTAAACGACAAGGGGAAAAAGTCAGGAAAAAAGTTAGATTAATGTCTGTTTTTAAAAACGTTGATTGTACTCGATCGCGCCCCGACTATCATCCAAAAAATTACTAGAACCCCGCACCCGCAGATTTTCGTTAATACGGTAAGAAGCTCCCCATTGAGGTGGGCGATCGGCATTAAAAATTTTCTGCACGGAAAGAGCAAAATCATCGTTTAGATCAATGCCTGCTTCTGCCGCAATACCCAGTTGATTGGCTTGAGTTCGTTCTTTTTCATTGATCAAAGGCGTTGAAAAAATCCGAAATTGATTGAGACCCAATGCTTCCCCAATGCGGCCTTGCATAGTCCCTAACACGGCTGAACTGGCAAAATTCGCTAAACCCAGGGAGGTTTCCCCCTGGCCTAAATCGTTAATAAAACTGCCTCCGAGTAAGGTAATAATTTCGCTTCGACTACGACCAGGGGTACTAGTTAATTGAATACTTTTATCTAATTGACTGGCATAACCTTGAATATTGGCACTAATCCGCACGGTTTGCAGACTATCTCGATTGGCAGTAAAAGGCTCATCTATCTCGGTCGAGAGTGAAAACGCGTTAGAAGAACTCCGTCCATCATTACTCGCTAGACGATGACTGGTTTCCGTTGCAGCACTAATCAAATGCAAGTTTAGATAGGGATCTAGTTTGCGATGAAAATACACTGCATTCTCTTCTCCTCCCCCTAATCTTAACTGACTGGCAAAGAGGTTAACCTGACCACTTTTCAGACTAATCATGCCCTCTGGTTCCATCTTGCTAACACCGCCATTTAGCGTGACACCACCGCTGGCCAAAAAGTCGAGGAGAAGCGGGCGTTGAATACGGATATCCTCCCCCAGAGTTAATTTAAAGTCTTGAAATTGGGTTTGGTTAGCCCATCCCTGGCCCTGGCTGAGTTGAGGAAGGCGATCGCCGATTAATACTGTTCCCTTGAAAAGCTCTAAATCCCCACCAATCCGAAGCTGTTGAATATTGCCACCAACTTGTATTTTCCCTTGCAGCCCGCCTTCATAGAGATCGGGTAATTTAATGGCTAGATTGTTAAGGGAAAGGGAGAGGGATGAAGGTTGAGGAGAGGGGGAGAGAGAATGAAGGTTGAGAAAACCACTAATAGCCAGATCACCACCACTCAATTTTCCTGTTAGGTTTTTTACTTCTAAACGATTGAGATCCAAGGTAATCGTGCCATTAATATCCGTGAGGGGTTCCTGGGGAAAAATTTTAGCGGCGATCGCTGCTTGACTGAGGTTTGCCAATCCTGCCACCTGTAGATCCTGCACCATTTGGGTTTGGGGATCGAGCCGCCCAAAGGCATCTAATTGCACCGTTCCTTGGCCACCCCGCCAGGCTAATTCTCCATTGGTCAGCAAGTCCAGAATTTTTAAACTGTCGTTATTGATCCGCAAACCAACGGTAAAGCGATCACTGTCTGAGCGAGTTGACGCAAAGGGTAACAGGTAAGGAAGGGAGCCTTTAAGGGTGAGGGGATCGGTTTTCTGGTTGAGCACCGTATCAATGGCAAAATCGAGTCGTCCCTGCTGATAGGAAAATAGTCCGGTAGTGGACTGTAATTGAGATTGGTTAATGGTGGCATTTTCAACCTGAAGTTTCCCCATTGCCTTTGGATTAGAACGACTTCCCCCGATCGCGATCGCTGCTTGCAGTTTTCCCCCTAAACGCACAGCATCAGGTAAACCGATCAGGCCCGCAAAGGGCTGCAATGGCACATTTTCTAACTGCAATTCTCCTTCCTGACCGTAACCCCCCACCTTGCCCGTGAGCGTCATTAAACTATTGTCCGACTGCAACCGCAGGGGATGAAGCGATAATTGCCCCCTAGCCCATTCGCCCTGTAATTCCCATTCGGCCACCTGAAATTGGCCCCAATGCCAATCTAGACCATTGACCTGAAAATTGAGAGCCACCTCTCCGCCCCAAGTTCCCTGTACTCCCACCTTGCCCGCTAACTTGCCCCGTAAACTTTCTAGATCGGGTAGTCGAGATTGCTGCGGGCACGAAGTGTACCTTTGGCATCGCCGTTCTTGCCACTGACGAAGAAGGTTATTAACGTTCTCAAGTTCTTTGAAAGGCTCATTTGTTCTATCTTGGGGATTGCCCACCGAAAATAAGGCCTCTTGGGGATTAGTCACCGCAACCCCATAGAGATCCTTGGCTCGTCCATAAACAGGGGCATTCAGACCTCGCTTGAAATCTTCCAAACGAAAAATTTGTAAGCTAGTTAAAAGATCCTGGATTGAGACTTGATCGAGGGAAATTTCCCCCTGAAAAGCACTATTTTGGGCCAGATTTAGACGACCTTGCAATCCATAGCGACTACTTTGACTATACAGTTGTCCTGAATTTAAGCTAAAAATCCCTTGTCCATAGCTAAAATCTCCTGTCAAGCGATCGCCGCCATAGTTACCTAAACGAGGCTGCTCAATTCTGACCTTACCCTGGGCTGATTGTTGAGCAAAATTAAAGGTTAGATCTCCCCATAGATTCCCCCCCAGAGAAGGCAAATTTTGGTTAAATACTGACCATCTCGATTTTGCCAGCCAGGGACGACCTAAATTGACCAGGGATTGCACCAGGGAGAGCGGAACCTGTTTGGCCATCAGAAAAAGTTGCTCTTGTTCTCTCACTCCCTGAATTGTCATCCCCTGCCGTTGCACCATCAAAGCGGTGGGTTGATTTTGACTGTCTAAGGTCAGACTGAGGCGATCGCTGTCACCCCGTAGTTGTAGATGCGTTCCCTGATGGTTTTTGCCAATTTGGCCCGTCAAACGGCGATCAAAACTGAGATCTCCTAGCTGTAAATTCTCTAGAGCCAGTTTGCCCAAAAGTTGCGGTTGGGCTAGATTTCCCCGCAGACTCCCCGTAAAATTAACCTGACCACCATAGGCTAGGGGGTAAGGCGATGCCGAAGGCACACTTCGTGACCGCGCTAATAGTGCAGTCAGAGGCAATCCCTGGGCCATCAAACTTAAGTTAATTTGCTTAACCCTCTGGGTCAGGTTTTGGGGAGAATTTAAGGCGGCGAGATCAACCTGAATATTTCCCTGGGCCGACAGGTTTTTCGTTTGAATTTTTTGTAAGGCTAACCGTTCTCCCCGCCAGGTAAAGACCGTGCTTAAAGGTTGGGTTAAATTGGCTAAACCCTTACTAAATTCCAGATTGCCGGTAATCTGGGTTAATTGGGGTTGCAATCTCTGCAATTGTCCTTGAAGTTTAACCTGACCGTCAAGACTCCCCCGCAGATGAGGATGTAATTGATTCAGCCCGAAGGCTTGGGAGACTAGAGTGGCATCAAAACGATGGGCATCAAAATTGACCTGTTTCGCTCTCACTTGACCCTGGGCAAAAAGGAACTTCCCTTCACCCCTTCCCACCAACGTCGCGATCGGATCTTTAACCATTCCTCCTATTTGAACCTGCCCTGTGACCATACCTGCTAGAGCCTGGGGCTGTTGTAGCGGTAGAGCACGTAGGGGAATTTGGTCAGCCAGTAACGCAGCTTGCCATTGACCTTGATCGAGCTTAAGGTGTTGGGCAAAGATCTGGCCCTGGGGAAATTGAATGTAAGCTTGACCCCTGACGGTTAAATCATCCTGTAAAGGCTGAGACCCTAGATGGCCCCCTACTGCTAATTGAGCCGTTAACCGTCCCGCTTGACTTAAAGACAATTGGGGAAACCAAGAACGAATCGGCAAATCTTTTGTCTGTAACTGTGCCTGCCATTGTTGACCCTGTAAAGAGATCTGGTTAAGGTGAACAACTTTTTTACTAACACCGTCGGTTGTAACCGCATTTTCGCTCGCCCCAACCACCAATTGGGCCTCTCCTTTCGCCTCCAAAGTTTTTAGCTGATTCTGATAGCCCTTAACCTGAAAAGCGGCCTGTAATCTGCCTTGCCCCAAAAAAGTTGGTAAAGAGAAGGGGAGTTGGACTACCTGTAAGCGATTGAGGGTTAGGTGGCCTTGCCAATGGCCCTGATCATAGCTGACATTTTCCCCTCGAATTTCACCACCAGCTAGGGGAATTTGTATCTTAGCCTGGGTAAATTTTACATGAGGAAAGGAAGCCTCTTGATTGGTTTTTAAATCACTTTTTAAATGGGCTTTTTCCTGAGGCCAGAGGGCTGTAACTTGTCCTTGTCCCGAAAGTTGCTGAATTTCCTGGGGCAGAGATTTACCATAACGGTGGGCTAGGGCTTGAATGGCTAGTTTTTCTGCCTGAATGGTTCCTTGAAAACGAGAAAAGGTCATTCTTCCCGATTGTCGCTTGCCCCAGAGTTGGCCTTGCCCTTGAATTTTGCCTCCGCTTAAGAGATGGGTTTGAAAGTGATTAATGATGACATTGGAACCTTGTAGGCTTACGTTTGCCGTTAGCGTTTCTAAGCCCAAACGATCAATCTGAAGGGGACGGCGATCGCTATTTTGAATTTGAGCCGTAATTTGAGGTTGGGATAGGGGGCCTGTCACCTGCAACTGAGCAGTAATTTTTCCCCCTAGGGAGACAGAAGGAGCCGGAAGTTTTAACGCTTGCGGAATTTGGGCTAGGGCTAGGGGCTGGGTATTGAGCGTGAGATGATAGCCTTTGGTTAGGTCAAGAGAACCCTTCGCCTGGGCAATCAACCTGGCCTGGTTTTTGCCATGATCGCCCAATTCTCCCACTACTTGCTCAAGGAAAACCGTTGTGCCTTGAAAACGCAATGGCCCCCGAATCGCCGTTATCGGTTGGGGAAAGAGGGATAGTTCGGTGCTGACATTCTCTAGATTAGCCAGACCCTGTACCTTCGTTAGCCGTTGTTGCCGAACTGTAATGTCTAGATTGCTATCTAAATAACCCTGGGTAAAAGCTAAGGGTAAGGGCAACAGGTCACTCACTGCCTTAGCCGTTAATTGTGAGCCTCTAACCGACAGGTTCAAGTCATGGGCTTTCGGTTGGTATAAACCCGCGATCGCCAACTGTCCGGTTTGGGCAAGTTGTCCCTGAAGTTTAAAATAAACTTTTTGTTGCGATTGAAATTGGCGAAGATCAATGTCTGCCCGCTCTAGGGTAATCGGGACAGAGGGTTTGAGTTTCCCCTGCTTATTACGAGCTACCAGGGTAATATGGGCTTTTTGAAGTTGTAACCGCTTGAGATGGAAAGGAAAATTGGATTTAAGGCGATCGCAAGGGGTTAATAACCATTCTCCCGTTTTCCCCTGTTCTAGATAAATCTTGGGTGAATTCGCGATCACCTCTAGGGATAACTGACGATGACGTAAATAATCTAGAGGATTAAAACGAATTTCCAGTCCCGCCATTGAGACTTGATCGGGATCCTGAGGCGTTTTCTCTAATCGACTGGCCCCAAAACGCAGAGAATTAAAGGACACAGCCTCCAATTTGCCCAGCTTGACCGGTCGGTTAAGAAAATCCCCTAGTCCTTGGCCAATTAAGGGAGCAATCTGAGTTTGAACAAAATATTGTCCATAGATCCCTAAGCCGAGAACCGTCACAGCACTAATTCCCGCCAAGCCCCAGAGCCAGTAGCTTTTTTGCCAGCTAGGTCGCTTTAAAGGGCGATCAAGAACTCTGTTTTTGACCTCACTTGTATCAATAGGAACCAACCCTAGCAAAGGGGACGATTCTTCAGTTGGTCTAGGATCGGTCATCATGGCGAGATTTACACCTCAGGAGTAATACTTTAGTTTGAGGGAATCCCTGCTGTTGTATTGTCCCGATCCGCCCAACCGCAATTACAAGTTGTTCTGAGTTTTTTCAAAGTAGCGGTAATATCTTGTCCATAACGATCATTAGACCAAGCCCGGAGTTGTTGCTCGTCCAAAGCCGCGATTAGTTCATTATAGGTTTTAATCGCCGCCGCAAACTGATTAATATCCACCAAGCTTTCACCCTGAGGATCACCCGGTAAGGTCTTTTCAAATACCTTGTCCTTCATTTTCTCTGGATCTTCGGGTAAGGTTTTCTCCGTTGTTAAGCCCTGTAAGGTGGTAATTAGATCCCTAAGGGTCTTACTTTTAATCACTTCGGGATCGGTATCTGGCCCGGCTAATGGATCATCCATATCGGGAACAATGGGCAATTTTAGACTTGTTTGCAGGGATTGTTGCGCCCTAGCCCCAGAGCTAACAAAGGGAAAAGGGGTTTCAACAGGTCGATTAAAATAATCCACTAAAGAAACCGAACGACTAGGGGGTTCTGCGGGAGTAGAAGCTGTTTCTGTCGTAGTAGATGGCAGGCTAGATGGAACGGTAGGCGAGATTGTTGGTTGAATTACGCCGCCTAGTGATGCCGCCGAACCAGGGGCAGTTGGGTCAGTTGGAGAGGTTGGGGAAGTTGGCAATACAGCATCGGGGGAATTCGTGGCGGTTATAGGGGCTGGACGAAGGGTTAAACTATCAGCACAACTAAAAAGCGGCCCTTGATTACTGACAATATCTTGGCCATTAGGGCCAGTAATAATATTTTTGGCTTCTAGTAAATTAATAGAATCACTTCCAGCTAAGTTGGTCGATAACATGGTTGCTACCGTTTTAAAGCGTAGTGACCCCTCCTGATTCTTGTAGGGGATATTACATTTCCAATTTTTAGGGCGTTGTCGGCCGCCGGCTTGGGCTCCCCCTGCTCCTTGATTGACGCTACCCCCAAAGGGAGGAGAACCAAAAAAGTCTCCCATAAAGGTTGAGCTATCGGGATTGCCAGCACCACTATCTCCTGTAATAGCTGACCCTGTGTTAGCCCAACTTGCTTGAGGAGACATGGTGATTAAGCAGGCACTCACAAGTCCACTAATGCCGATGATTTTAGTCAAATAACGCATGGTTTACTGCTCCTCTTCCTAAAATTTAATGCCGTAGCCGAGTGACATGATAAAACGTGGGCCCTGGGGATAAACACCCGTTACATCACCAGCCCCTAGATTCAACACAATCGGAAAATGATTGAAGGGAGTAATGGAAGTTCCCATATTTAATTGTGAGCCTGTCCAGGTCGAAATTAAGGCAACCTGGGGCAGAATGCTCAAACCGGCTGTGGCAAAAACATTGACGTTTTGTTCCGCTGCGTCTAAAGCACCTTTGGAACGAAAAGCACCTGAGCCAAGCCCGACAGAAACCACCAGAGGCATATAGTTATAGGAGCCATCATAGATTTGACCCGCGATCGCTCTGGCCTGTTCTCGGAGCAAAGGATCTTGCTGTAAATCGGATTCATTGTAGTTGGGGGGCGCGTTCAAATCAAATCGTCCGGTTAAAACCCCAAAATAGGTATCATAGTCTCCCCCATAGACATTTTCCGTTCCCCAGCGAATTGCATTTTCCATGCCAAGGGCAGCCGCAAAGTAACCGCGATCATCCAGACGACGATGGAGCTTAAAGCCCACTGCACCGCCATTCAACGCCGATCCTCCAAAATCATTGTTGTTGCCGCTGAGGTTAAAAATCCCCGTAAAGACTTCTAAACCCACAGATTCCTTGGCATCTCCGAAACCCATCCCAAAGGCAATCGAACCGTCTGCCTTTGGATTAAATAGATTGGCAGAGGCCAATCCGCCTCCGAACCAAGCATCTCCCCATTGGGCCCCATAGGCCGTTGGGACACCCAGGCTAGAACCTGGAAATACACGATTAGCTCTAGACGGTGGGACGATTTCCTCAACGCTCAGTAACTGTCTGAGGGTTTCCGCATCCTGGGGCATACTGGTTTCCGTCTGAGGACTCTCATTCAAAGACTGACTGAGTTCCTTGGTTTTTTCTGGATCCTGAAAGTCAACTTCCTCTGAGGGCGATCGCTGTTGTTGTTTCATCCAGAAATTCAAAGAGGGTTGGGCTTTACGAGTTTGAACGGCAGCATCCGAGAACGCCTCTACTCGTGGAATAAACTCCAAGGTCAGTCCCACTGCTAGTAAATAGCACAAGATTTTAATGTTAAGCATAGAAAATTAGTGTATTTTTGCTATGTACCGAAAGGAATGGCTGAATTTTAACAGACAGATTAAAGTGAGAGGAGGAAAAAGGTTAATCAAATGTTATAGCTAATGTCACAGAATTGCACAGATCAGTGGACTATAGATCACGAAGAGAAGTTTCTCATTCATTTAAACGAACGGCCTAAGCCCTAGAAAAAGCCCTAGAAAAGCTGAGTGTTAGTCGAATGATATCCATGGCGGTATGCAAACCTACCGAAAAATGTAGCCGCCGCTAAGTTTTCAGCCTTTTACTAAGTTGTTTTTCTAAAAAAGGATAATTTCAGTTCCAATAAAAAACCCGGCACGGGCCGGGGATACTAGCTTGATCTGGAAAGGATAACAATGTCGAAAAATATCATTCTTTAATTAAATAGATTATTGAATTAATCCACAGGTCAGAGGACAAGCCGCATATACCGACGTATGTTTAGGGCTGGATTGGCCATGTAGCCAGCTAAGCCAACGGACTTCTTGAGGATTAATTCCTTTTGCCGTTAGAATACCTGCTCCGACTAGAACAGCCAGGATATTACCGCCAAATAAGCTTCCAGAGACTAAAAGAACGGCACTCATGGGTAGAACAGATTGCAAAACCACTGTGGCTAAAACACCAACGGTTGCCATCAAAACTACCAACGGAAAGCCAACCACTAACCAACAGACGGTTAGTGTAAACGTCCACACCAGAAAACTTCTCAAAACAACCCAGGAATGGATATTTCCCAAACCTTCTCTAGATGACAGTTCCATCAGATTTTCTCCAGCAATAACAACAACATAACAACCGCTGCCCCCACAACTCTCTCGGAATTGGAGTGCGTAAAGACAAGTATAGGTAATCTTCAAAGAAAAATGAGCGAATTGTAATATAAATTAATATTTTTGACTTGACAATTGGGGATAGCTTAAGCGTAATCCCGTTCTATCTTGAAGCTGTGCCAAAAGGCGTTAAAGCACTTTCAAGACCATTTTAACTAAAAAACTATCCATTAGGGATTATGTATTCCTTGATCCCTGTAGCCAAACAGAAAAGTTTTTTCTCTTTTTTAGGTTGTGACTAATGTTTTCTGTGAGCAAGCTTAACATTTCTTTACAATATTCTAAGGGCTTCTCATTTCAGTGTTCAGAAATCTGGGTGGTTAGACTTGCGATTGAGGAGAGAGTCAGGGTTAGCCAGCCTAAAATCAAGTGTTTTGCCTGTTTTTCCACGGATGTTAGTTAATTTCAAGATTTGGGAATATTAGCTTCGGAAAGAGGAAAGTTCCTTTATCCTAAAATTTAAAGCGAGTTTTGATGTTCTTTCCCAGACGCATACATTAACTCCTGCCTTGTTGAAAAATTTGGTGCTTGTCCTATGGTTCAATCTCCTCGTCCTGCTGCTCCACCCCTGCCCCCTTTACCGACGGTGCCTGAAAATATCCCCAAGGCCCCTCCCATGCCACCGCCAGTTGCTCCACCGACAGCCTCAACAGCATCTCTTCGTTCTACGGGACGAGCGGCCGGACAGCCTAGTTTAGCGGAATTAATTCGCATGGCCTTTGATGAAGGATACTCAGATGTGCATTTAGGGGTAGGGGAAATTCCTCGGATGCGCGATCGCGGTGAAATGTTGGCGTTAGCCTATCCTGAGGTTGATCTACCGACTTTTATGAGTTGGTTGCGAGAAATTCTGAGTGAAGATGAGATCCAAAAATTTCAGCGAGAATTAGAATTTGACGGCGCGACTCAGTATGATTTTGCACGGGTTCGGATCAATGTCTTTGGCAGTTTACGGGGCCCAGCAATGGTATTGCGACTCATTCCCCTCAAAATCCTGACGATGGAGCAGTTGAGGCTTCCCGAAGTCCTCAGAACCGTTTCCGATTCTCATAAAGGACTGATTCTTGTCACTGGGCCAACGGGTTCAGGGAAATCCACAACCATGGCCGCAATGGTAGATTACATCAATAAGGAGCACTCGAAACATATTATTACCATTGAGGATCCAGTGGAATTTGTGCATCAAAGTCGGCGATCGCTGGTCAAACAACGGGAAGTGGGGATGCACACCCATAAATTTGACAATGCCCTCAAAGCGGCTTTACGGGAAGACCCCGATATCATTCTGGTGGGGGAAATGCGAGACAAAGAAACGGTCAATACGGCCCTAAAAGCAGCCCAAACGGGTCACTTGGTCATGGGAACGCTCCACACCAATAGTGCGATTAAAACACTAGAACGGGTTTTAACCCTCTATACAGCCGAAGAACAACCGGCGATGCGAACGGCTCTTGCGGAATCCCTAGTCGCCATTATTGCCCAGGGGCTATGTCGCACAACCGATGGCAAACGAGCCGGTTTCCATGACATTCTGATCAATACAGAAACGGTGAAAGATTATGTTCGTCAAGGTAAGTACGAAGAAATGGCCGAGTTAATGAAAGATGGGGAATACGACGGCATGATCACAGCCAACCAATCTCTTTTTAACTTATACCAAGAAGGACGAATCACCGAAGAAACGGCTTTGGAATTGGCCCCTACTCCCAATGAAATGGCTATGATGCTCCGAGGCCGAATCTAACGTTTACTACCTGTTATATAAAATTGGCACGAAGCACACAGATTACGTCACGTTGAGGTTTACTTCGTGCTTCAACCAGAACAGTCAGCAGCGCCCTGTCTCAATTACTAGATGCATAATCTCTAGGAGTTACGCATTGTCAAAAACAAGAAAATGTGCTAGGGACAGAAGTAAGGAGGAGTTTGTGTATGATGGTCAAGAATAAATTGGCGAATAACAGGAATAAATAACTGGCGTGAAATCTGATA